>JBKKCW010000107.1:0-3731 GCA_046712485.1 Candidatus Limnocylindrales bacterium | reverse complement strand
GGCTTCCCGATCGCCACCACAATCCAGGCGACGTTGACGGCAGAGGTGGTTGCCGGGATCACGGTCGGTGAGATCTACCTGTTCGTCATCCTGGCCTCGGTCTTCGTGTGCACATTGGCCATCCAGGGCGCGGCCACGCGAATGATGTTCTCGATGAGCCGGGATCGGCACCTGCCACTCGGCGGTATCTGGGGCCGGGTCAACCAGACCTTTGGGACGCCCGCGAACGCGGCCATCGCGGTCGGGGTCCTGGCCGCGATCCCGATCCTCGTCATCGGACCGCTCGGCGGGTTCTCCGTGTCGATCGCCGCAACCGGGCTGATCTACCTGAGCTACCTGCTGACGAACCTCGGCGTTCTGGGGGCGCGGTTCCGGGGCTGGCCGCGTACCCCGGCCTGGTTCAACCTGGGTCGCTGGGGCAAGCTCATCAACATCGCCGCGATCGTGTACGGCGGCCTGATGCTCATCAACATTGCCATCTGGCAGGACCCAGGACTCTTTGGCGACTTCGGTGGCGACGGACGTGCCATCACCAACCCGACGATCGACGGGTTCATCACGCCGTTTGGCAACGCGATCGAGGGCATGCCGCCATGGCCGATCTTCGAGAGTCTGGTGCTCACCCTGCTCGTCACCGGGGCGATCTACTACGCGGCCTCCGTGCGCGGGCGCGCAGCAGATGTTGAAGGGGATGACGCGACAGGTGAGGCCACGATCGGTTAGCCCGTCGCTCCCACCAGCAACCCAGGTGCGCCGCGCCGAGCGATCGCCGCGGCCCCACCCACCTGCGGCGGCCCGCCGTTGACCGACGACGAGCCGCTGCGCGGTGCGCTCTACGACGAGCTTGTCCGCGCGATGCAGAAGGTGCCCGAGCTGGCGGGGCGCGAGCTGACCTTGACGGCGCTGTCAGGCGGCATCACCAACCGCAACTTCCGCGTCGACGCCGCGGGCACGGCCGAGCGATGGGTCATCCGGCTGGCCGGTAACGACACGCATCTGCTCGGGATCAGTCGCGAGGTCGAACACGCGGCAACGGTGGCCGCAGCTGGTGTCGGCGTCGGGCCCGAGGTGACCGCGTTCATCCGTCCGGAGGGCTACCTGGTGACGCGGTTCATCGTGGGGTCGCCGGTCTCGGACGAGTCCGTGCGTCAACCGACCACGCTCCGGCGCGTCGCCGAATCGCTCCGACGTTTCCACGACGGGCCAGCCATCCCGGGTCTGTTCGTGCCACTCCGGATCTGTGATGCATACCGGGCGCTCGCGATGGCCCGGAGCGTGCCCATCCCGGCCGAGTACGACGTGGCGGCCGGGATCGGACGGCGCATCGAGCGGGCCTTGCTGGCCGACCCGCTCGAGCTACGCCCGTGCCACAACGACCTGCTCAACGCCAACTTCATCGACGACGGTGCGCGCATCCGGATCATCGACTGGGAGTACGCGGGGATGGGCGATCCGTTCTTCGACCTGGGCAACTTCAGCATCAACCACGAGCTCACCGAGGAGCAGGACCGGATCCTGTTGGGGGCGTATGACGGCGAGGTCCGCGCCCCGCGGCTGGCACGGCTGACGTTGATGCGTGTCGTTTCGGACTTCCGCGAAGCGATGTGGGGCGTCCTGCAGCAGGGCATCTCGACCCTCGACGTGGACTTCGTCGGCTACGCCTCGAGCCGCTTCGAGCGGCTGCGTGCAAACGCCGGCGAACCCCGCTTCGAACGGGCGCTTCGGGAGCTCGGCCGCGCCCGACCACCGACGCGAGCGGCGGACCCGATGCTCGACCCGATACGCTAGCGGCAATGGCTGACCATGCCCGCGCGGTGATCATCGGCGGCGGCGTCGGTGGGACGTCGATCGCGTATCACCTCGCCGAGCAAGGGTGGACCGACGTCACCCTGGTCGATCGCGCGGACCTCACCTCGGGCTCGACATTCCACTCTGCGGGCCTCGTCGGCCAGCTTCGCAGCTCGGTGACCCTGACCCGGATGATGATGTACGGCGTCGATCTCTATCGCCGCCTGGCTGCCGAGACGGGCACCGACCCGGCGTGGCACGAGGTGGGGTCGCTCCGCCTGGCATCCTCGAAGGAGCGCCTCGAAGAGCTCCAGCGGCAGGCGGGCTGGGCCAAGACGTTCGGCCTCCCGCTGGAACCCATCACCGCCGCGGAGGCCCAGCAGCGGTTCCCACTGATGTCGACGGACGGCGTTCTCGGCGCGATCTGGCTCCCGACGGACGGCTGGCTCGATCCATCGGGCCTCGCGCTGGCGCTGGCGGCGGGCGCTCGATCGCGAGGCGTCCGGATCCAGACCAACACGCGGGTCGTCGCGATCGGCACGCGCAGCGGCCGCATCACCGGCGTCACGGTCGAGCGCAACGGCGAGCGGTCGGAGATCGTCGCCGATGTCGTGGTCAATGCCGGGGGCATGTTCGCACCGGAGATCGGCCGGATGGCCGGCATCACCATCCCGATCATTCCGATTGCCCATGAGTACGTCTTCACCGAACCGATCGAGGGCGTCCACGCCGGGCTGCCGCAACTGCGGGACCCGGACAACCTCGTCTACTTCCGCGAGGAGGTGGGCGGGCTGTGCATGGGTGGCTACGAGCGGCATCCCGCACCCTGGTCGCTCGACGGCCTGCCCGCCGACTTCAACGGCAAGCTGCTTGCCCCCGATTGGCCGCGCTTTGCCGAGATCATGGACGGGGCCGTGCGGCGGGTTCCGGTGATCGGTGACGTGGGGATCAGCCGCATGATCAACGGTCCGGAGGCGTTCACGCCGGACAACGAGTTCGTCCTGGGCGAGAGCGAGGTAGCTGGGTTTTTCGTCGCCGCCGGGTTCTGTGCCCACGGCATTGCCGGTGCCGCCGGGATCGGTCGGCAGATGGCCACCTGGATCGCCAATGGTGAACCCGAGCTCGATCTCTGGAGGATGGATATCCGCCGGTTCGGCGGCCAGTATCGCAGCCAGGCGTACACGCTGGCACGTACGACCGAGGTCTATGCGACCTACTACGACATCCACTACCCGAACGAGGAGCGCCAGGCCGGGCGGCCGCTACGCACGGCACCCGCCTACGACCTCCTGGCCGGCCTCGGCGCCTCGTTTGGTGAGAAATCCGGCTGGGAGCGTCCGAACTGGTTCGAGTCCAACGCCGCGCCCGGCTTCGAGACGTTCCGGCCCCGAGGCTGGGCCGGGAAGCACTGGTCGACGGCCATCGCCGCCGAGGCCCTGGCGACGCGGGGGACGGCGGGCTTGTTCGACGAATCGTCGTTTGCCAAGCTGGAGATCACGGGGGCCGGGGCGACGGCGTTCCTCGGTTGGATGTGCGCCAACGACATCGATCGGCCGGTTGGATCGATCGTGTACACCCAGCTGCTCGATCGGCGCGGCGGGATCCAGGCTGACGTGACCGTCACGCGTCTCGCGCCCGAGTCGTACCTGCTCGTCACCGGCACGGCGTATGGCAACCACGATCTCGCGTGGCTGCGGAAGCACCAGCCCGACGATGGGTCCGTGGCGATTCGCGATGCAACGTCGAGTCGCGTGTGCTACGGCTTGTGGGGCCCGCGAGCGCGCGCCATCCTCCTGTCCGTCACGCGCGACGACCCGTCCGATGCGGCCTTCCCGTACCTCACCGCGCGCGACATCACCGTGGGCTCGGTTCCGGTGCTCGCTCTGCGTGTGACATATGTCGGCGAACTGGGCTGGGAGCTGTACGCCCCCACCGAGTACGGG
>JBKKCW010000106.1:0-6179 GCA_046712485.1 Candidatus Limnocylindrales bacterium | reverse complement strand
GCCGCGAAATGGGTGCCCCAACCGAACTTCATCGCCCGGAAGCCGGCCGCGACGTAGCCGGTCGCTTCTCGAGCCAGCGCACCGGCGGACTTCCGACGCCACTCGCCTCCCCCTTCGTACGAACTCGAGACGAACATGCTGCCACTGGCATACGCCATCACCCGGTCCTGCACCCGGCCGCCGAGGACCCTCCAGACCGGCTCGTCGCGCAGCTTGCCGGCCAGGTCCCAAAGCGCGATGTCAAGCGCTCCCATCGCATTCGCCGCGAGCCCGCCCTCGGAACCCCTTCCGTATCGTCCCGGCCAGCCTCGCCACATCGCTCGCCACAGTCCCTCGACATCGAGGGGGTCGCGACCGATAAGGTACGTCCGTAGCGCTCCGGGACCGTCCTCGATGATCGGCCGAATGACCGCCGGGGCGGACTGGGTGAGCCCGATCCCGACCGTGCCGTCATCCGCCTCGATCTCGACGAGCGTCGCCGACGGGTGCGGGTCGACCACGCGGACCGCCGCGATGGCGGTCAACGGGCCGCCTCTGGCTCGTACAATTCCAGCGAAGAACTGGTCCGGGACATCAGCCAGAGTGTAATGGCGGGAGCCGAATGCGGATCAGGGTGGAGGGACACGCGACCGTCTGGGAGCCGTCGCCCGACGATCCGGTCGGCCACGCGTCCGAGCCACGGATCCTTCGGCAATCGACCGGGGACATCCTCCTTGCGCATCGGGCCGGCACGCGGCGTGAGAGCAGCGACGGCCGGCCACATCTCCTGCAGAGCACCGATGGCGGACAACGCTGGGACAGCTTGGGGCGACCTCTCGACGTCCTTGGCACCGACGGCTGGGATCTCCGTGGCGCCGCCCTCGCCGAGCTGCCGTCCGGCGAGCTGTTGGCGGTTGTCGTCGCGCTCGACAAGTCCCTCGATCGCCCGACGTACAACCCGGCTACCGAAGGCCTCGTGCCGGTCGCGAACCACGTCGCAACCTCGACCGACGACGGACGGACGTGGCAACGGCTCTCAGACCTCGCCGGCGGTCCGGTGCCGCAGACCGCGTCGCAAGGCCTGTTGGTCCTGCCGGATGGCGACATCCTGTGCACGTTCGAGACCTTCAAGCAGTACGACGAGCCCGGGACCTGGAGATACCTCGGAGGGGTCCTGCGTTCGGCCGACGGCGGTCGGACCTGGGGCGAGTGCGTGATCTCGGCGAGATCGGATCCCGATGGCGACCCCCACGACACCATGTGGTGGGACCCGCGGATCGCCCGGCTGGCGTCCGGCGAGCTCGTCCAGTTCACATATGCTTTCAGGCACCGGTCGCGGACCGAGGGTCCCGTTCACGCGGCCTGGAGCCGTGACGATGGCCGAACCTGGACGCCACCGGTATCCACTGGACTGCCGGGTCAGGCCAGCTATCCCATCCCGCTCGAGGATGGACGCCTCGTCGTCCTGCAGCAGCGTCGCGGGGACGAGCAGACGATCGTCGCCCACGCCAGTCGCGACGGTGGCAGGACGTTTGATCCCGCCTCCGAAACCGTCGTCTACCGGCACGCGGCGACGTCGGCGCCGGGTGCCGACGGCTCCCTGAGCGCCTTCGATTACCTGATGTCGATGGACCGGTTCACCTTTGGCCATCCGACCGGCGTGGCGACCGGCCTGGACGAGGTCCTCGCCGTCTGGTACGCGGGCGGGGCGACCCGCACCGCCATTCGTGCCGGTAGCCTGCGGATCCACTGAGTGCCCCGGCGAAGGCGCGGCTGTAGCATCGACGTATGACCCGCCGAACGCTCGAGGACCTGGGAGACCTGCTGGATCTGCCCTATTGCGCCGTCCTCGCCACCCACCGGCCGGACGGAAGCGTGCTTCTCTCACCCGTCTGGCACGAATGGAGGGATGGCGGCTTCAACATCGGGGTGCCACTCGGTGACATCAAGCTGAGGCACCTCGAGGCAGACCCGCGGGCGACCGTCGTCGTGTTCGACCACAGCTGGCCGGGTCGAGGGTTCGAGGTCCGGGGGATCGCCCGAATTGGCGCGGAGGGCCGCGCCGAGGTCAGCCGCCGACTGTCCGTCCGCTACCTGGGGCCGACGAACGGAAATGCGTATGCGGACCGGGTCGATCCGGGCGTCGTCGTCCGCCTCGAACCGGGCACGATGCGAGCCTGGGACTTCGTCGACGAGGTGGCTCCCGACCCGGAGGTGCCCACGTTTCCGCGAGGGAGCTAGCGCCGGTCCGGATCAGTGCCCGGCCCGGCCACCAGAGATGTCGAACACGGCGCCGCTCGAGAACGAGCACTCGTCCGAGGCGAGCCAGGCGACCATCGCCGCGACCTCCTCTGGCCGCCCGAGGCGCCCGATCGGGTGGCGCCGCCGCACGGCGTCGATCTCGGCCTCGGGCAAGTGCGACCAGTTCCGGGTCATGATCGAGCCCGGGGTGATCGTATTGACGAGGATGCCTCGCTCGGCCACCTCGAACGCGAGCGCCTTGGTCAGGCCGATCACGCCGGCCTTCGCCGCAGCATAGGCGACCGGATTGTGCTTGCCCTCCTTGCCGGCGATCGAGGAGATATTGACGATGCGGCCCCAGCCACGTTCTAGCATCGCCGGCAACACCGCCCGGCAACCGTGGAAGACGCCGGTCAGGTCAACGTCAATGGTCCGATGCCACGCCTCGAGCGGCATCTCCCAGGTCGGAACCAGGCCCTCCGAGATTCCCGCGTTGTTGACGAGGATGTCGATGCGGTCGGCCCAATCGAGCGTCGAGGTCACCATTGCCTCGACCGAGGCGTACGAGGTCACATCGACCGCCACGGACAGCGCCCAGTCGCCGGACGGGTCAAGCCGGCGTGCGACGGCCTCGGCGGGCTCCAGCATGAGGTCGGCGACGACCACCCGCACCCCATCGCGGATGAATCGCTCGGACATCGCAGTCCCGAGGGCACCGGCCGCGCCGGTCACGATCGCCACCCGGGCGCCCGGCACCATGCCGGCGGCCGCGGCATTGGGCGATGCGCCGGCGGCAGCGGCCGTGGTCTCAGCCTCGTCGGTTCCGGTCACACCGCTACCCTACTCGGCGCCGGAGCCGACGAGGTCGCCGAGCAGCGAGCGTCCATCGCGCGCCACCGCCAGCGTCGCCACCTGCGGGCGGACCGCGAGCGCCATCGCTCCCGAGACGCCCAGTGCAACACCGCAGAGGAGCACAGCCGTGCGTGCGGTGCTCGCCTCGGCAACGAACCCGGTCAGGAGGCTGCCGACCGGCAGCATGCCCCAGTAGAGCATGGCAAAGAGGCTCACCAGCCGGCCTCGCAGTCGAGGCGGCGCGAGTGCCTGGATGAGCGTGACGCTCGATGCGGCGTAGGTGAGGATGCTGCCGCCGATGACGGCGAGGGCCAACAGCGCCAACGGCACACTCGGCGCCAGCCCGAAAGCGACCATCGCCAGGGACGCCCCCGCGAGGCCAACGACGACGCCCCGGCCGTGACCGATCCGGCGCTGGACGGTCTCGAGTACGAGGCCGGCCAGCAGGCCGCCGCAACCGCTCGCCACGAGGAGTGCACCAAGTCCCCCAGCGCCGATGCCGAGCTCTTCGGCGGCGACCGGCAACAGGAAGATGTAGCTGAGGCCGATCGTTCCCGGTGCGATGGCGAGTACGATCAGGACGCCCAGCGTTGGACGTGCGATCGCGTACCGAAAGGCTTCGGCCAGAGGGCCGACCAGCGCCGCTCCGGGGCGATCATCCCCGGCCGGGCCGCCCTCGAGCGCCGGCAGGCGGCTCATGACGACCGCCGGGATGGCCGCGAGTGCAGCCGCCGCCACGAACCCGACGGCCGGCGACGTCGCGGCCAGGAGCGTTCCACCGATCAAGCCCCCAATGATCCGGGCCGCGTTCATGTGCAGAAAATTGAGGGTCACGGCACTCGAGACGGCGGGTGGTGGGACCAGATCGCTCACGATCGCAACCGATGCGGGCGCCCCGATCGTCTGCGCAAGCCCGAGACCGAAGGCAAGCGCCACGACCAGCCAATACGGCGGATCGCCAGCGATCGCGGCGACGGCCTGGCCTCCGGAGAAGCCGGCCATCGCGGCAAGCGACACGAGCAGCATCGCCCTGGACCCAAAGCGATCCGTCACGACTCCCGCATGCGCGGTCAGGACGAGTCCGGCCAGACCGTAGGCCGTGAACGCGATGCCAACGGCGGCGGCGGAACCTGTCTGCTCGAGGACATACCACCCGAGTGCGGCGAAATAGACGAAGCTGCCGCTGCTGAGCGCGAGCATCGAGCCGAGAAAGAGTCGGAACGACGGGTACCGCAGCGCGGACCAGCCGACCCGGTCGAGCCGTGATTCGGTCACGACAGCGACTCTATCGCCCCGCTCCTGCATGGCGTCGAGTGTAAGTCACACTGGACAGGAGGCGCCCAGTTGTAGTGTTATCCTACCGGCCCATGAGCCAGCCAACCCCAGCCGCGCGCGCCCGGCAGAGCTGACGGTGATCGACCTTCGCTCCGACACCGTGACCCTGCCATCGCCCGAGATGCGTCGCGCGATGGCCGAAGCGGAACTGGGTGACGACGTCTTTGGCGAGGACCCGACCGTCCGCGCCCTCGAGGAGCGCGCCGCGGAGTTGCTCGGCACCGAAGCCGGACTCCTCGTGGCCAGCGGCACGATGGGCAACCTGGTCGGGCTGATGGCCCACGTGCCACGGGGCGGCGAGATCATCGGGCCAGCCGAGATCCATCCCTTCTCGAGCGAGGGCGCCGGACATGCCGTCGTGCTTGGGGCATCCGTGCGGGGGATCGCCCCGGAGCGTGACGGCACGATCGATCCGGCGGCGATCCGGGCTGCGATACGGGATCCAAACGACGTTCACGAGCCGGTCACGTCGCTGATCACGCTCGAGAACACCCATTCGTTGTCGATGGGTCAGCCGCTTACCCCGGAGTACACGCGGACGGTGGCGGCGGTCGCCCACGAGGTTGGTGTTCCGCTGTTCATCGACGGGGCCCGGCTATTCAACGCGGCGGTCGCCCTCGGGGTCCCGGGGCGCGACCTCCTGCCGGCGAGGGCGTCCGCCACGTTCTGCCTGTCCAAGAGCCTGGCATGCCCGGTCGGTTCGCTGGTCGTCGGCGAAACGGCGTTCATCGCCCGCGCCCGCCGCGCGCGCAAGATGGTCGGTGGCGGCATGCGTCAGGCCGGGGTTATCGCCGCGGCCGGGCTGGTGGCGCTTCGGGACGGGTCCACGGGAATGATCGACCGGCTAGCCGACGACCACGCCAACGCCCGCCGGCTTGCGGATGCCCTGGCCTCCATGCCCGGGGTGACGCGTCTCGATCCGACGCGGGTCAGGACGAATTTCGTGCTCTTCGGGCTCGGTGCGCAAGCATGGCCGGACGACACGTCCGCCCGATCTTCCGTCCTCCGTCAGCGGGCGGAGTTCCTGGCCGGTCTCGTCGGTCGGGGCGTCCGGATGATCGAATACCCGAAGGGCATGATCCGGGCGATCCCCCACTACGGGATCGGGACCGCCGACATCGAACGTGCGATTGCGGCGACGCGCGCCACATTGGCGGACATGGGCGTGGCGCCAAGCGTTCCGGCCTGAGCGGCGTTCCCGGATCGGTCGGGCATCTCGGCCCGCCCCGGCGTCCCTGGGCCGGGTGGGCATCCCGGCCTGGACCTACGGTCCCAGCCGCGTCCCTGGCAGGATCGCGGCCGCGTCTGTGCCAGATGACGCCAGGCGATCGTAGGTAAGGAGGCTCAGCGTTTGGTCCGGCCAGACGGCATGTTCACGCACCTGCTGTGGATAACTCCGCGCCACGGACCCGCATAGCTGGTTGTTCATGCATCGTCGGAGCCATCGCCGTCGTCGATCGTTGACTTGCGACCGCGTCGTGGACATTTGACAGGAACCGTGGCACCACGGCCAGTACTGCTCAGGCGGGCCCTGCCGGGACGGCTGTGACGCTCGGACCGGCACGCAACAGTCGGACCGGAAGGGCCGCCCGTATGTGCCACGGACCAGCACGCACCCTCTTGTCGGTAGCGTCGCTCACGCTAGTCGTACCGCCACTGCATCCGCGTCGGGGTCACGGCGATCAGCACGCGATCCTTCTTGATCTCCTCCCAGTGTCGCTGGGACGCCTCCTCGGTCGGTTCATACTTGCGGATCAGGTCGAGCGTGATCG
>JBKKCW010000105.1:0-6232 GCA_046712485.1 Candidatus Limnocylindrales bacterium | reverse complement strand
CGAGGTACGGGATGATCTGCTTGAACGAGGGGTCGCGCTCCATCTCGAGCCGAGACTCGAAGCGGCCATCGCGCTCCACCACGGAACCAAAGGAGTCGAGGCCGTCCGTGCGCAGGCCGTACCAGTCTGCCTTGTCCGGGAGCGCCTCCCGGGGCACCACGAACACGCGCTCGGCGGTCACGCCGGATCCGATCCTTCGAGACGGTCCTTTACCGCCTCGAGCCGATCGCGGATCGCGTCCTCGTCGGGTCCACCGTCTCGCTCGAGCTCGAGGCGCCAGGCCCCGAGGACGGTCGTGAGGTCGTGGATGCGCGCGGCGATGGCTGCCGAGTTCATGACCGCGATCCCGGCTCCCATCGATGGCTCCCCACGCGCAAGCCGGGTCATGTCACGCCAGCCACCTGCGGCGAGCCGCGCGGCAGTCGGCCAGTCCGGCCGCGACTCGCCTGAGCCCCCACCGGCCACCGCCTCGACCAGCGCCGCCGCCAGCAGCAGTGGCAGGTGGCTGATCCCGGCCACCGCCCGGTCATGCTCAGCCGCGTCGAGCTCGACGACCCGTGCGCCGCAGGCCGCGGCAAGCGTGGCGACGCGTTCGACGTCGGCGGGTCCCGCCAGGCGACCGGGAACGACGACCCACGCTCGGTCGTGGAACAGGCCGGCGCGGCTCGCCGCATAGCCGCTCGCATCGAGCCCGGCCATCGGATGGCCTCCCACGTAGCGCACGCCGGCCGCGTCCGCGCGAAGGGCAAGGGCATGCTTCGTGCTTGCGACGTCGGTGACCACGGCGCTCGGTGAGAGCGCGGCGTGCCACGACCCGGCAAGGTCGTCCAGCGCGCGCAGGCAGGCCGTGGGCGGCCCGGCGAGCACCACGAGATCGGCATCGGCGAGGGCATCCGTGGGCGAAGTCGATGCTCGATCGAGAACGCCCTCAGCGCGCGCCTGCGCCGGACCGGTCCCCGACGGCGACCAGGCGACAAGGGTCCACGATCTGGCCGAGTCGCTGGCTCGCAGGTCACGGGCGATCGAGCCCGCGATCAATCCGAACCCGATGAACGCGACGTGCACGACCCGCTATCCGGGCCGCTTTGGGCTACCGGTGCTGCGCCGCCGGCCGGACCGCCGCTCGGCGAGCCGTCGCTCACCCGGATCTTCGGGTGGTCCCGGGTCGTGGGGCGGGTTCTGCCGACGGACGAGCGCCCGACGCTCGAACTCGCGCCGGTCATCGCGCAGATAGGCGCCGCAGCGGGGACAGCGACGCTCCTCGGCGAACAGTGACTCGAGCGGTGTGACCGTGTAGATCTGCCGTCCACACGACCAGCAGGCGAGCTTTGGCATGGCGGCGGCCGATCAGACCTTCGGCAGGCCGGCCAGGGCTGCCTCGACGCGTTCGCGCGGGTACTCGTAGTCCTCCAGCGTTCCGTCAAGGTGCCGCTCGTAGGCCGAGAGGTCGAAATGACCGTGGCCGCAGAGGTTGAAGAGGATGACCCGCGCCTCGCCGCTCTCCTTGGCCTCGAGTGCCTCGTCGATCGCGACCTTGAGCGCGTGGGTTGGTTCGGGCGCGGGAAGGATGCCTTCCGCGCGGGCGAACATCACCCCGGCTTCGAAACAGGCTCGCTGGTGGACGCTCCGGGCATCGATCGAGCCGCGTTCCTTGAGCATCGACACGAGGGGTGACATCCCGTGATACCGCAGACCACCTGCGTGGATGGGTTCGGGGATGAAGCCGGAGCCGAGCGTGTGCATCTTGACGAGCGGCGTCATCTTCGCGGTGTCGCCGAAGTCGTAGGCATAGACGCCGCGGGTCAACGACGGCGCAGCCTCGGGCTCAGCGGCGATGATCCGGTACTTCGCACCGTCGCGGAACGTGCGACCGAGCCACGGGAACGTCAGCCCGGCGAAGTTCGAGCCCCCGCCGGCGCAGCCGATGATCACGTCCGGCTCCTCACCGGCCATCGCCATCTGCTCGATCGATTCCTGTCCGATGACTGTCTGATGCAGGAGCACGAAGTCGAACACTGAGCCAAGCGAGTACTTCGTCCCTGGGTGCGTGACCGTATCCTCGATGGCTTCGCTGATCGCGATCCCGAGCGAGCCTGTGTGGTCCGGCACGTCGTCGAGGACGGCGCTACCGAACTTGGTGTCTCGGCTCGGACTGGCGACGACCTGCGCGCCGTAGGTCTCCATCAAGACCCGGCGATACGGCTTCTGGTCGTAGCTCGAGCGGACCATGTACACCTTGACTTCGAGGCCGAACATGGTGGCGGCAAACGCGAGCGCGCTCCCCCACTGTCCAGCGCCGGTCTCGGTTGCCAGGCGGGTCACGCCCTCCTGCTTGTTGTAGAACGCCTGCGCCAGCGCTGTGTTGGGCTTGTGGCTGCCGGACGGGCTGCCGCCCTCGTACTTGTAGTAGATGTGTGCGGGTGTGTCCAGAACGCGTTCGAGCCGATGCGCCCGGTACAGCGGGCTCGGCCGATACAGGCGATAGGCATCGCGAACCGGTTCGGGGATCTCGATCTCGCGGTCCGTGCTGACGACCTGCTTGATGAGCTCCATCGGAAAGAGCGGGGCGAGATCGGCGGGACCGATCGGCTGGCCCGTTCCGGGATGCAGCACAGGCGGCGCTGGTTCCGGGAGGTCGGCGGCAACGTTGTACCAGGTGCGCGGGATGCGCGCCTCATCGAGGACGAACTTCGTCTGACCTGGCTCCAGCGGCGCCATAGGGATCTCCGTCGCTTCTCGGGGTCCCGCCTACGTGTGGGCGGGGATGCGAGCCTAGCGCGCCCAGCGCTGCCCGTGCAAGAACGGCCGGCGGATACTCGATACGAGGGGCCGCCCAACCGCCAGGAGGGAGCCCGGGAGCGCCAGCGGCACCAGGACGAATCCCCCGCTGGGCCCGTCCTTGTCCTTCCCGTGGCCAGACCCGACACCCTTGCCACCCGCGCATGGGCGCTCCTGGGGTTCGGCCCCCTTGTTGTGACCCGGCGGCGGTGCCCCGTCACTCGGACAAGGCGGATGACCACCGGCCTCGGCCAGTTCCTCGGTTGGCTCAATGAGTTGCGGAGCTGCCGCTGTCGTCGATGGCTGTGTTGTCGCGGCCGGAGTCGGCGCCGGAGTTGCCGCGGCTGTTGGCTCGGGCGTGGCGGTCGGAGTCGGCTGGGGATCGGACGGCAGCCGGGCGACCGGTGTCGCCTGCGGGGTGGGCACGGGAGTCGCCTGCGGCCGGGCGGCCGGTGTCGCCTGCGGCGTCGGAGCGGGGGTCGCCGGCGTGCCGGCGGGTGCCGCTGGCGTGGCCGTCGGCTCAGGCTCTGCCATGGCATTCGGAGCTGGGCTGGGACCGCGTGCGGGTCGGGTGGGCTCGATCCTTGGCGGCCGTTCCGAGGGATCCACGAGCGGCGGCACCGGGGTGGGTGCCGGCCCCACGGCGATGACCGGGTTCGAGGCAGCCGGCGTTGCGGACGCCGCGGACGCCGCGGTCGCCGCCGGCGTGGGATTGGTGGCCGGGGTCGGCGTCGGACCGGGCCCGGCTTCCGTGGGCTCTGGGGCCGGGGTGGTCGTCGGGCTCGGTCCGGGCACATTCGCGACTGGCGCTGGAGATGTGCGCGGCGCGATGAGCGGCTGACCGATGGTCCCGACGCCGATCGCAACGCCCGCCAGGACCAGATTGGTGATCCCCAGAGCGACGACGAGGCGGGCGCGCTGGGCGACCGTCACAGTGATGGGGGCACTCCTCTCGCGGGGGATGCAGTCCCTCCCCAATCACCGCTGATGGTACACCGCGATGACCCAGGGCACCGGTTCAGCCGCCGGTCGCGGTGCCTCCAAGCGCCACCAGTTCGATCGGCTCGTACCGCGCGGGGCCGCCGCCGGTCAGGCTCTCGTACAGTCCGATCCTGTCCACTTCCACGGGAACTCGCAGGTCCGCGGCCTCGGCCACGAGCCTCGCGCCGATGGCCGCGCCAGCGCTCACGCCGTCTGCCCTGGCGAGCGTGAGGTGCGCCCGGAACGGCCTCACCTCCGTTGGCCAGCCCGCCGCGACGAGGGCGGCATCGACCCGGCCCGCGAGATCGCTCAGCCGCTCAGCGCCTTCGCGGATACCGAGCCACAGCGCCCTCGGTCGGCCGACCGGAGGAAATGTGCCCGCACCCCCGATCGCAAGGTCGAATGGCGCCGCAGCGGCAGCGGTGATCCGGACCGCCTCGCGCGCCGCCTCGATGCGCGGTTCGAGCGTCGGCCCGAGGAACCGAAGGGTGATGTGCAGGCCGTCCAGCCGAACCCAGCGCACGTCGCGACCGCCACCGAGCACTCCGGCGGCGCGCACCCGGTCGACGACCTCGGCAATGGACTCCCTGGCACTGTCGGGCAGTGGCGCCGCGATGAACACACGCCGGCCCGGGAGATCGGCGCCGGGCCAGCGTGGCTGCCGCGGTCGATCGGTCACCCGCGTGGCGTTTCCTGTTCGCGCTCCCAGAGTTCGCGATCGGTTCGAAGGACGTCCAGCGCGCGATCCCGGTCGCGCCAGCCGACGATCTCGACCCTCTTGTCCTCGAGCGCCTTGTATGTCCCGAAGAACTGCTCGATCTCGACAAGTCGATGCGGACGCATCTGTTCGAGAACCTCGATGTGCGCCTGGTGCGCGTCGCCGATCGCGACGCAGAGCACCTTGAAGTCGAAACCCTTCTCGTCGCGCATCTCGAGCCCGCCGACCGCGCGCGCCCAAACGTGACAACCGGTGAACGTCGGCTCGTCGATGATCAGCAGCGCGTCGGTGTGGTCCCCGTCGCCGGCCCGCGTGCCCTCGATGAACCCATAGTCGAAGTTGTAGAACACGGCCGACGACAGGACCCGATCGAGGCGGTACACGCCGGCGTCTTCATCGAACTCGTACTTGTTGCGCGACCCGCGAGGAATCTCGACGACGATCTCGACGACGCTGGGAAACTCGCCCGGACTGCGCACCCCGACAGTCTAGGCGGGCGACGGGCCGGTGCCGCGCCTAATCGTTGTAGAGACGTTCCTCGATGAGCTTCTCCTGCACCGTCCGGCCGTTCGGGTCGAAGCAGGAGAACTCGAAGTGCTTCTCGAACTCGAGGTCCACGTTGTCCTGGCCGCCGCGGTTCTTCTCGACAGAGATCACGACCCAGTCGCGGAAACGCTGCGCCTGGTACGGGTTGAACTCGATGTTGACCTTGGCGACGATGTGGTACTTCTCGTTGAGGATCAGGATGATGTCCGCCTCGTAGTTGATCGCCGACGAACCGCGAAGGTGGTAGTTGCGCAGGCGCTGGGCCTTGAGGCCCTCCTTGTCCGCGGCGACGATGCAGACCAGCGGCACCTCCTCGGACAGGGCGATGTCCTTGAGGCCGTTGATCAGATACGTGACCTTCTCGGTCTCGTTCTCGGGCTCGGGGATCTGCGGGACCTTCTGCAGGTAGTCGACGAAGACGACCAGGCGTCGATCGCCGGACAGGCGCGCGTGCTCCTGGACGAGCTTGCGGATGTTGTCGATCGTGCTCGCGGTCTGCGACCCGCGCATCAGGAAGAGGTTCTGTCCGTACCGCGCGATCCGGTCCATCGACGGGCGCAGACGCGGGTTGTTGGCCATCTGGGTGTTCGCCTCGCCCTCCGCCATCCAGGTCCCCAGGATCTCCTTGCGGACGTCCTGGATCTTGATCGCGCCGGTCTTGTGGGGCAGGTGCGCGAGCGCCGACTCCATGGCGATCAGCCGGTTGAGCAGGTACTGCTCGTCGTGCTCGAAGCAGATGTACAGCACGTTGGCCTGGCCGCCGGACGCGACGTTGCGCGCCATCTGGAGGGCCATCGTGGTCTTGCCCGTGCCCTGGGCGCCGCCGATGAGCAGGAGCTCGCCCGTCCGAAGCCCGGATCCGATCGTCTTGTCCAGCGGCGTGAAGCCCAATGGGACGGGCTGGTACTCCGACACCTGTCCCGTCGTGACCTTGTCATTGAGATCGACGAGAACATCGAGCGCCGAACGCGGTCGGAGGCTGCCGTTGTCGGTATCCAGGCGCCAGACCGGCGCCTTCGCGTCGGTGTCGGGAGCGTCGGCTGTGTCGGGAGCGTCGGTTGTCACGCGGTCGTTTCCTCCCCGGAATGAGCGATGGCCAACAGGGTAGCACCCGAGTGCGGCCGAATCATCCAACCAGACCCCCCACGACCGCACAGCCTTGCGCAGATGTTCCCTGAGAAAGGCTGCCGCGTGCGCCCTACGTGGTCG
>JBKKCW010000104.1:0-10823 GCA_046712485.1 Candidatus Limnocylindrales bacterium | reverse complement strand
CCTATGTCGAGCGGCGACTTCGTGCGGCGGGTTGGCAAACAGCTCACGAAGTCGAAATCGTCCAGGCGCGGTCCCATGGCTGGATCGACATCATCGCATTCCATCCGACGTCCGAGTGCCTGCTGGTGATCGAGGTCGTCGATCTCGGGTCGGTCGAACGTCAGGTCGGCTGGTATGCACGTGCAGCGGGAGACGTGGCAAGGCGGACGCGCTGGATGCCGCGCAGGATCGTGACCTGGCTGCTCGTCCTTGCGAGCGATGAAGTCGGCCGCGTGATTGCGGCCAACAGCCAGCTCCTCGGTGCGGCCTTCCCGACAAGGGCTCGCGAGATGCTCGAATGGTTGTCCGGCGGCCGCCATCCGTTGCCCGGCCGGGGCTTGGCGATGATCGATCCGAGCAGCAAGCGCCGGGAATGGCTGATCCGATCACGTGCAGACGGGCGACGCGCTCCATGTCGATATGTGGACTACGGGGCGGCCGTTCGTCGTTTGGATCGGTGACACGCGACCATACCTGTTACCCACACGAGCTTGGCAACGATATGTCCTTCGTGATCGCGTGCTATTCGAACGGAATCTGCCGGAATCAGCGACTGATCGGCTCGATTATCAGGAAATTGCGCCTCAGCGCGACCGGCGGCGAATCGCGGGCGACCGGCCGCCGACCGGCGGCGGATCGCAGACCCCGGACAGCAACGAGCGCCCGTCCCCCGGGATCGGGCGCTCGACGTGATTGGTGGGCGCTTGTCGGGTTGAACCCGGCCGCGCGGTTCAGCGGTTCTGGGTAAGGAACCTCATGACGTCGTCGAGCCGGAACCGTCGATCGCCACGTTTGCACACGCGATAGAAGGGCAGCTCGCCGCGATCGCCGAGACGCTTCACGGTATTCACGTGGAGGTGAAGCATGTCCGCGACCTCGGTCGCCGTCAGCATCGGTCCAAGTTCGTTGATGGCCATCGATGCCATGTGGTCGTGCCTCGCTCTTGCAGCTGTTACGGTCGGTGCGGGTCCCTGAGGTGCTCCGGGGTGAACTCCGGCCCGCTGCATGGCAGAGCGTAGTGGTCGAGGGTGGCTCGCGCCTAGCCGTACTTTGGATTATCCGCCAGTACCACGCCGTCGCCCGCGCGCACCACGTCGCACGATTCGTCGCGCGTCACGGGCAGCCCTGACGAAGCTCCGGAGGTGCGCCCATGGCTGGATGTGGCTTGGCTCGCCACGGTAGATCGTCCGGATCGGGACCCAGGCGATGGACAGATCCATGGCGATGCAGCGCGCGATCATCTCGACCTCGAAGGCAAAGCCGTCCTCCGTGCTGTCGAGGAGCTCCATCATCAACCGTCGCCTGATCAACCGATAGCCGGACTGGTTGTCGGCGATCGAACGCCCGACGGCCGCCGAGAACAGCAGCCCGCCGACCGAGTTCGAGAGCCGGCGCACCGGCGGCATCCGACGGAAGTCGCGCTGCCCCACGATGAGCCCCGCATTCGTCGTCTGCGCCGCGGCGAGAAACGTCGCGATCTCGGCGGGATCGTGTTGCCCGTCGGCATCCAGCGTGACGACGGCGGTGACGCCGGCATCGAGCGCGTGGCGGAATCCTTCGCGGAGGGCCGCCCCCTTGCCCTGATTGGGGAACTGGCGAATCACCGTGGCGCCCGCCGCCTCGGCCCGAGCGGCTGTGTCGTCGGTCGAGCCATCGTCGACGACGATGACGGGCAGGAGCCGCCGTGCGGCCGACACGACCGCGGCGATCCTGGGACCCTCGTTGTAGCCCGGGATCAGGGCGGCGATCGTGTCCACGCCCCAACCCTACCGCCGGACGTTCAGCCCGCAGCCAGCGCTTCTCCCGAGGGCTCGGCGTCCGCACCTTCCATCTCGAACGTGTCGCGCATCGGGACCTCGGGGAGGAACAGGACGACGATCACCGCGACGATTGCGGCCGCGATCCCGACCCAGAAGCTCGAGGCAATGGCGATCGAAACCGAGTCGTAGATGGCGCTGACGATGCCCGGGATCAACGGCTCAACGAATGCCGCCTGATCGGCTGGGACCGAGGCCCGGATCCGTTCGCCGAGATCGCCGGTCCCCTGCAGGTCGAGCCCCGAGTCGCCCCCACCGGCGAACGCGGATGCGAACTGGGGCGGTACTCCCGCGGCCACCAGGCGTGTTGGCACCTCCTGGGCAAATCGTTCGCCAAACACGGTTCCGGCAATGGTCAGGCCGATCGTGCCGCCGATCTGCTGGAAGAACGAGACGCTGCTCGTGGCCGCGCCGATATGTTGCGGCGCGACCGCGTTCTGGACGACGAGCGTGAAGACGGCCAGCGACGGGCCGATCCCCAAACCCGCCAGCACCATCCAGAGCCACAGGACCGGTCGGTCGGTGTCGGAGCGCAGGTTCGTCATCAGGAAGAGGCTGAACGCGAGCAACACCAACGACCCGATCATCACGGCCTTGTACCGATGCGTTCGCGAGACGATCTGCCCTGCCGAGATGGCAGCCACGATCATGCCGCCGACGAGTGGCAGCAGGTTGAACCCGGACTCGGTAGCGCTCGCGCCGGCCACGGTCTGGAGCCAGCGCGGGAGGAAGATGATCGCTCCGAAGAACCCAAAGCCGACCAGGAACGTGGCAAGGACGGAGATCGCCACGGCCCGAACCCGGAACAAACCGAGTGGAACGATCGGCTCCTTCACCCGCGACTCGATCCAGATGAAGAGCACGCCCAGGGCAAGGCCGAGCAGCATCAGGCCGCCAACGAGCGGATCGGTCCACTCACGCGCCGGCGGGCCGGATTTGTTGGTCAGCCCGATCAGGAATGGCCCGATAGCCGCGGCGAAGACGGCGGCGCCGACGTAGTCGATGTTGCGGGCCGCCTCGGGTCGCTTGATGGCCGGCAGCAGACGCCACAGAACGACAAGAGAGATCAGGCCGACCGGCACATTGACGAAGAAGATCCAGTTCCAGCTCACGAGGTCGGTGAGCAAGCCGCCAACCCACGGTCCGATCACCGACGAGACCCCGAACACCGCCCCGAAGAGACCGAGCCATTTGCCACGCTCGACGGGCGTGTAGAGGTCAGCGACAACCGCGAGGGCCACCGGGAAGACGGCGCCACCGCCGAGGCCCTGCAGGCCGCGGAACAGGAGGAACTGCCACATTTCCTGCGAGAGCCCGCACCCGACGGATGCCGCCAGGAACAGAACGACGGCACCGAGCAGGATCGGGCGCCGCCCGAAGAGGTCCGAGAGTTTCCCCCAGATCGGTCCGGAGATCGTGCTCGTGAGCAGGTAGACCGTCACGGCCCAGACATACAGTTCGTTGCCGCCGAGCTCGGTCACGATGACCGGGAGCGCCGTGCCGACGACCGTCTGGTCCAGGGCGAACAGGAACAGCGCGAGCAGGATGGCGCCGTAGATCTCGAGCTTGGCGCGCGGGCTCAGTTGGACGGCTGGCGCGTCGGCGCCCCAGGGCTGCGTCATATGGACCTCACGAAGGGTTTGATTGGGCTATTCCGGTCGTAAGACTGTGGAGCTTACCCAGACTCATCGGCAGGCGTCAGGGGTTTCCGGTTGCGCTTGGGTGGCGTTCGGCGCCACGCACGTTCGCCCTCGTCGGATCGGGGCACGACTACCGGGTCAGCGCCGCCTCGACTGTCGCGTCGAGCGGTCGCCGAGGCCGTGCCAGCAGCAGTGCCCCGGCGCTGCAGACACCAAGCAGGCCGGCGCCCACCATCGCAACGGTCAATCCGACGTTGACGGACAGAAATCCCATGACCGGCGGGTAGACCAGGCCGCCGATCACCGCCGCCGACGTCAGGAAGCCGCTGACCGCCGCCGAACGCCCTGGGTGGCGTTCCCCACCGATGGCGATGATCAACGGGAAGACCGGGCCCGAGGCGAAGCCGGCAACGGCAAACAAGGCGATCGATGCTTCGGTCGAGGGTACGAGGACGGCCGCGATCGTCGCGCAACCTGCCGCTAGCGCGCACACGGTTGCATACCGCAGGTGATCGAACCGATCGGAGTAGCGGGCTGACACGAGCCGCCCAAGCGCCAGTCCACCCCAGAACAGCGACAGACTCGTCGTCGCCATGGCGAGGGGGACGTCTTCGAGGAACCGGATGAGCCAATTCGAGACGCCGATCTCGGATGCCACGTAACACGCGATCGCGAGCTCGAGCGCGATCAGCGGCCATCGGAAGGCGAGCCGGCCCGGCTGCCGTTCGCGAGGAGCGTTTGACGCTTGGTGACGTCCGTGCGGCAGCCTGACGATGGCCCAGAGGATGGCAATCGGGATCGTGGTCGCCGCCGTACCGACGACCACGGCCTGCCACGGGACCCCAGCCTCGACGAGGCGCCCGACGACGAGCGGCGAGCTCAGGGCGCCCAGGCCGAAGAACAGGTGGAGGGTGTTGAGCGCCCGCCCACGCGCAGTTGGAAACAGATCGAGAACGAGGCCGTTCACCCCGCCGTCGATCGCGCCGGAGCCAAACCCGGCTGGGACCGCGGCGAGAAGGATGACGGCCCAGATCGGGACGAGACCCAGCGTGGCTGTCCCGAGCCCGATCAAGAACGTCGCGATCGCGAGCACGCGCCGCCGGCCGAATCGCTCGGTGAGCATCCCGCCGGTGAACGACCCCGTCGCGTAGGCCGCTCCCCCGATGAAGTAGAAGATCCCGAGGCCGGCGTCCGTCTGGGCAAAATCACGCTCGATCTCGCGGATCAGCGACGGGACGAGGAGGCCGGACCAGCCGATCAGCAGAAGCCCGACACACGCGAGGACGCCCGCCGTCCGCGGGTCGGAGCGAACACGGAGCACTGGGGAATGCTACCGGTCCCACGTCAGGTGACGGCGCGACCCCGGGAACGTTGGCCCGGGGTCGCGTATTCACTCAGGCGTTATGGAGCCGCGTCTCCGGTCGGCCGAACGATCCAGAGACCAGACCGCATGTCGCTGGCATACACGATGCCAGTGTCCTGATCGATGGCAACACCCCAGACTTCGGCTGGGCCGACTCCGAGCGAATTGGCGTGCCGCTTGCTCGTGTCGGGCACGAACTGGCCAACCATGCTCGGGCTCGTCGGATCGCCGAGATCCAGCGCGACGATGCCGGCGCTATACCACGAGACGTACGCGCGATCGCCGAGCGTCTCCGTATTGTGAATCGACCATGAGCCTGGTGGGGTGTCCGGTCCAGTTGCCGGTCCCTGGAATTCGCCCACCTGTGTCCATTCCGTTGCGCCCGTCTCGCGATACACGCGGAGATGGCCCCATGCAGGCGGGTCCTCGGACACGGCAGTCAGCGTCACTGCGCCGCCACGCAGCCCAGTCCGGATGGCAGCCGCCAGCTCGTCGATGTCGGAGATCTGCAGGATCGGCATGCCGATCGTCGCCGAAACGTCGGCGAGCGGGTCCAATGGGTAGGCATCGTCGATGCTGATCAAGTTGCTGATGAATGCCACGGCGCCGGCATCAGCCGCCATGGTCGCCTGCGCACCGATCGAGCACGGCGGATCGCCAAAGAAGTCGGGGTAGAAGGGGTCGATGGTATCTGCCAGGGCGATTTCGCCTGAGGCCCCGGTGAAGTCGTCCGGCTGGCAGCCGTCGCCGGCGTCATGGATGGCGCCGGAAACGGAGCCAAGGCTGTACAGCGAGGTCGGAGCCCACGGAGCCTGGATGCCGGAGTATTCAGTTGCGCCCGTGGCGCTGCTCGTTACGACGATCGTTTCGGGGATACCGGCGAAGTCCTCGTCGTTCGTCAGCAGGTACCGCTCACCTCCAACGTCATACGGCGTCAGGGAGTGACCATCGCCGGAGTCGTCCGCCCCGTAGAGGGTGCGCCCGACCACGGTCGGCGTGCCCGGGTCAGAGACGTCGAACTTGATGAACCCGCCGTCCCAGTACGAAACGTAGAGCGACGTGCCGGCGTCAGCGAAACGCACGCTATGGGCGAATGTAGAGGCGAAGAAGCCGAGCCCCTGGAATGAGCTTGACACTGGATCGTTGCCGCCCTGGATGAGCAGGTCGCTGTCACCGATGATGCCCCAGTCCGCGACGTGCTCGGGGTTCGTCGGGTCAGTGATGTCGGCAATCCAGACCTCGCCACCGAGATCCTCGCCGAAAGCCATGGAGAATTCATTGAACGGTAAGGCCATGGCTGCCAGGGTCCGCGAGCCAGCCTGGACCATGTCGAGCTCGTGAACACCGGTCGGCGTCTCGAAGAAACCGAGCTCGGATGGACGCTGCGGATTTGTGACGTCGAATAGAGCCAACCCCGCCTGTCCGCCCTTGCCGCAGGGCTGGACGCCGATGCCAAGGACATCGCGGTCGCCAATCTCGATCACAACCACGTCCTCGTTGGAGGAGCCCTTGCGAGCGCCCACAAAGCCGACCCACCTGGGGCGCGTGGGATCGTTGACGTCGATGATCTTGGCCCCATGGCCCGTGCACTGGGCACTCCATGTGCCGACGTAGGCGAATTTCCCTACGGACCCACCGTGGTCGAAGACGTCGACATCGCCGTTCGGCACACCGCCACCAAGATTCGCGTGACCGAGAACCTCGAAGTCATCGGTGACCTGCGCCGAGGCCGCTCCGCCCGAAGCTCCGGGGATCTTGAGATGGTTCCAGAAGTCCTCGTAGCGACCGTGCAGCGGATCGCTGGCCAGAGCCGGCTGGGCCACCAGCGCGAACGTGACCAGGAGGATGACCATCCGGACGATTGGGCGTCGCATGCCGGCCTCCATTGCGGACCCCGCGGCGGCGCAATCGGATTGTCTGTCTGGCGGGAGCCGAGGGTCAACCCACTTATCAACAGGCAATGAAGAACGGATGCCAGGCGCCTGACACGAAGAACGGGGCCCGACGTCCGTGTCGGGCCCCGCAAGTGGATGGTTGCCGGCACGCTTGCCGGCGCCTGTGGTCAGGCCGGGATGGCCGCCGGTCGGCGAACGGCGACCGGCACTCGCTCGTCCTGAGCCCGGGTGGCCCACACGAGGCCCAGCCCGCTCAGCAGGGTGAGGAACCCGACGCCTGCGAAGAGGCCGGCCAGGCCGAGGCCCAACAGCAGCGCCGAGCCGGTGACGGTGCCGACGCCAAGGTTGGCGATCAACGCATGAGCCGTGCCGGTCCAGACCTTCTCGCGGGCCCCAGCCTCGATCGGGTTGGCCCGGTTGAAGTCGGTCCAGTAGCGGCCGTCGGTCGCGAACTCGTACTCACCGGCCTTGTAGACGGTGCCGTCCGCTGCCGTGACGTCCTCGGGAAGGACGACCGTCGTCGTGCCGTACAGGGTGTGATAGGCGATCACGGCCATCTGGTACATGTACTCGCTGGGGGTATTGACCAGCGGATCGTTCGGATTGAGGTCGCCCTGGACGACAGGATAGGCCCAGTCGTTGACCAGCAGCGACATGATCGCCTCGGCGCCGGCGGTCTCGCCGCGGTCGAGCAGCTGGCCTTGCTCGTTGTAGCTGAGCTGGATGTCCTGCGCCGCGCTGAACGCCTGGAGTGATCGATACCCCTCCTGCGCCTTGAAGAAGGCAAAGCCGCCGGCTGCCACAAAGACAAGGCCAGCAGCGGCAAGGACGAGACCGAGCTTGCGCAACCGTGTGTTCATCGAGTAGTTCCTCTCTGATCTGGTGTTGAACGTGCCATCACTGTGGCTCGTCCGGGCACGCGTGGCTTGTTGCCGGAGGCATCGAACGGCGTGCCATGTGGACCGGTTCGGAAGGTCCGTTTGTCACTCGTTTCCGTGTCCGCCAGACGGTCTGGTCGATGCGTGATCGCCACGTAGGTTCGCTCGAATGCCGTTCGAGACGTCACTGAACCCGATACGAGGACTCGCGGTTCGTTCGCGACTTGATCAGCCGTCCGGGCCCGAAATTGAGCAGGACTCTCGGCCGTGTCGCGCGTGAGGAACGCAACGGTCTCCTTGCCATCGGCCTCGTGCCGGACGACGATGGCCTGGTCGCGGTCGATCCACACGATGGCATCTGGGCTTGTTCGCGTCGCCATCGGACGCTCGATCTGGGTCGTCATTGGGGCACCTTCTTGATGTCGCGGGGAGCCCCCCGTCTCGAACCATTGCCGCGATGCCTGGCTGGCAACAGGCCGAAACGACCGAAGGTGCGGTCCGTGCGGACCTTGGGATCCGGGCGCTCCCGCGATCAGGTCCCGGTATCGGGCCCGTGCAGTCTGGCCATGTAGGCGGCCGCCTGGGCACGCCGCTCAAGGTTGAGTTTCGACAGGATCGAACTGACGTAGTTCTTGACGGTCTTGTCTGACAGGAACACGTCGGCCGCGATCTCCTTGTTGGTCTTTCCCTCCGCGACAAGCAGCAGGATCTTCTGTTCCTGGGAAGTCAGGCCGGCGAGGTCGTCCGCGGCCGCTCCCGTGGCGATCCGTCGAACGCGCTCGAGCACGCGACCGGTGACCGCCGGATCGAGCAGCGACTCGCCGCGCGCGACAGCCTCGAGCGCAGCCACGAGATCCCGGCCCCGGATCTGCTTGAGGAGATACCCACTCGCGCCGGCGATGATGGCCGAGAGGACTGCCTCCTCATCGGGGTAGCTCGTCAGCATCACCACCCGCGTATCGGGGAGCTCGGCCCGGATGTCGCGGCAGGCTTCGACACCGGACCCATCGGGAAGCCGGACATCCATGATGACCAGCCGGGGCTGAAAGCGACGGGCAGCGGCGACGGCTGCCCCGACGGTTCCGGCCTCGGCCACGACATGGAATTCGGCACGGCGCTGGAGAAGCGCGACCAAGCCCTGGCGGACCACCTCGTGGTCGTCCACGACGAGTACCGTCATCGGCGCCGGTTGGGTCTCGATCGTCGTCATCGCTGCACTCTATCCAGTTGCCTGGGGGACGACGATGACCACGCGAGTCCCGGCATCCGGTTGACTCGTGATGACGACCGCTCCACCGATCGCCGCCGCCCGCTCGCGCGTGTTCGCAAGACCCTGATGGCCCAGCTTGCCAACCTGAGCTGGATCGAACCCTATCCCGTTGTCCTCGATCCAAAGCTCGGCGACCGTACCGCCATCGCCAAGCGTCAGACCGACCACAGCGCGGCTGGCCTCCGAGTGGCGCACCACGTTGCTGAGTGATTCGCCGACGATTCCGAGGAGTTGGCTGGTGACCGCCGCGGATGGCTCGACGATCGCGTCGGGAACGTGGAGCTCGAGATCGATCAGGGTGCTCTGGCGGTACTCATCGACGAGGGACGCCAGGCCGCCAAGCAGGGGTGCCCCCTCGAGCAGCCCCGGGCGAAGCCCGAAGATGAAGTTTCGGATGTCCTGGATCGCCAGGTTGATCGAGTCGATGGCTCGGTCGACGCGTGCGGAGGCCTCGGCCCGATCGCCCTCCATCAGGTCGGGCACGTCGTCGAGCGAAAGGCTGACCGCATACATGCTCTGAATGATCCCGTCGTGCAGGTCCCTCGAGATCCGCTCACGCTCGTCGACTACCGCAAGGCGATTCAGCCGCTCGTGAAGACGAGCGTTCTCCATGGCGATCCCCGCGTGGAGCGCGAAGATCTCGACGAGCGATTGGTCCTCCTCGCTGAACTCGACCGCGTCGATCTTGTTGGTCAAATAGAGCCGGCCCATCGAGATGTCCCGAACAGCGATGGGCACGCCGAGGAAGCTGCGCATCGGGGGATGGTTGGGCGGAAAGCCGTACCGCCGGGAGTCCGTGTTGAGATCCGGGACCCGGAAGGAACGGTTCTCGCGAATGATCAGACCGAGCAGACCGTGGCCCTCGGGCAACGGACCGATGGCCCTGCGGGTCGCGTCGTCCATGCCGCTCGTGATGAACCGCTCGATCCGGCCGCGGGCGTCGACGATCCCGAGGGCAGCGTATTGCGCACCGACGAGCGGACGGACCTGATCGACGATGACCTGCAGCACATCGTCCACCGCGCCAAGACCGGCGATGCCTCTGACCGCTGCATCGAGGGCAGCCTGGACCTGGCGCTCAGTTCGCCCGTGGGGCCGCGTCGATTGGGGCATCTGGGGCGAGCATAGAGCAAGGCCCCTCCGGCGAGCTCTGTGCCGGATGGCCCACACAACGGGCCGGAGGTCACTGGCCGTCGCGAGGCCTGCGGCCAAATGATGCGCTCATGTTCACAACCGTCACCCGGGACGCGCACGCGCTACCCAGCGATCTGCGTCGCCTCCTGTTGGCCACTGACCTCTCCGCGGCATCCGAACGTGCCGCCGCCGAGGCGATCAACCTGGCCGTCGAGTCCGGGGCGCTGCTCGTCGTGCTGAGCGTCGTGGACCCGACGCGCCTGCGCCTCCCTGGTGGTCGGTTCCTTCGACGGATCGACCAGGAGCGCTCGCGCATCGAGATCGGAGTCAAACAGCTGACGGATCGCGCCAGGGTCGCCGGAGCGAATGCCACCTTCCTGATCTGGGAGGGCGATCCCGCCGATGTCATCCTCGCGGCCTCCGAGGCGGAGAACGTCGACGTCGTGATCCTTGGTTCTCATCGCCGGGGCCTGCTCGGCCGCCTGGTGCTCGGCAGCATGTCGGCGCGCGTTTCGGAGCAATCTCGCTGCCCGGTGCTGGTCGTTCCACGGTAACCGCCGCTGGGAACCCCCGGCGACCAGCGATGTGCTCGATGGCGCCCCTAGCGTCGCTGCGTCGCTCGAGCCTCCGCCCGCAATCTGTCCCGGTGATCCGGATGCGCGATCGCGATCAGGGCGTCCGCCCGCTCGCGAGTGCTCCTGCCAAACAGCTCGGCTGTGCCCCACTCGGTGACCACCGTCCTGACATGGGCGCGCGTCGTGACGACGCCCGCTCCGGCCGCAATGCT
>JBKKCW010000103.1:0-9573 GCA_046712485.1 Candidatus Limnocylindrales bacterium | reverse complement strand
GAGGGCGATCTTCTCGCGGATTTCGTCGCTGACCGGATGGTCGCTGCGGAGCACGATCACGTCGGGCTGGATGCCGATCCCGCGCAACTCCTTGACCGAGTGCTGGGTGGGCTTCGTCTTGAGCTCCCCGGTCGCGGCCAGCGTCGGCAGCAGCGTGACGTGGACGTACAGAACGTTTGCCCGCCCGACGTCCTTGCGCATCTGGCGGATTGCCTCGAGGAACGGCAGGGACTCGATGTCGCCAACGGTGCCGCCGACCTCGACGATCACGACGTCAGGGTCGCCATCTCGCGCGACGCGTCCGATCCGCTCCTTGATCTCGTTGGTGATGTGCGGGATGACCTGGACCGTGCCGCCAAGATAGTCCCCGCGCCGTTCCTTGGCGATGACCGCCTGGTAGATCCGGCCGGTCGTGACATTGCTCAGCTGGGACAGGTTGGCGTCGATGAAGCGCTCGTAGTGACCCAGGTCCAGGTCCGTCTCGGCGCCATCGTCGGTCACGAAGACCTCGCCGTGCTGATACGGCGACATCGTCCCGGGGTCCACGTTGATGTACGGATCGAGCTTGAGGATGGAGACTCGCAGACCGCGTGACTTGAGCAGCCGGCCGATGCTGGCGGCGGTGATGCCTTTGCCGAGCGAGGACGTCACGCCTCCGGTCACAAAGACATACTTCGCCATGGGTCGGTCCTCCGGGGGTTTTTCGAATGCTATCGAATGGCGGCCCCGAAGTCGAATCGGGCCACACGAGGGGAGGCGCCGTGGTCCGCCTGGAATCGATGGATGGGGCCGCCCTACGTCGGTCTCAGGCAGGTAGCAGGTCGATCGACTCGCGATGGCGAGGACGAAGAAGGCCGAAACTGAACGCGGTGTCTCGATGGCGACGCTGATCCGCGTTTATCACGCATGACATCACTCGAGCCGTAACGTTCAGGCGTTCGGCGGCCAGGAACCGGGCGGCGGGTCGAGCACGCCTTCGCCCCAGGCCTCCGGACCGCAGAAGAATGGACGGGCAATGGGGCCGGGCAGCGACGAGGGATCGGCGCGCCAGGCGGCGAGCGTCTCCTCGAGCCATGCGTCGATCTCGATGAACTCGGTCCAGCGATGGAACGGCCATCCGGCCTCCAGGCAGATCCGAACGAGCGCGCGTTTGGCCCACACGACGTCGCTGTAGCCGGCCGCGTAGCGGTCGCTCTCGCCATCGCCGATGAACACCACGGACCGCCCAGCGTCCTTGTGAGCGAGGACCCGATTGCGCTTGCAGGTCCCGCAGACGAGGCAGGCCGGATGGCCGTTGGGGAATGCGATCGAAGCGCGACCGTTCCCGTCGAACGTCGTCCTCGCTGTGATCACGGGCAGGTCGCCGATCCCCAGTCGTTCGAGGGCCGGGGTGATGAAGAACCCGAACCCGTCCGAGACGACCTCCACCGGGATGCCGGCCGCTCGCGCGCGTTCGACAAAGGGCACGAACGTCAGGTCGTGCGGCTGCTCGGCCGCGAGCGCCGCGAGCGCTCTCGGATCGGGCTCCCAGAGCTCGACCTCCCATTCCATCAACCTCCGGGAGCCGACGAGTCCCGCGTCGTACTGCGCGGCGGCCGCCTCCCAGTCCCGCGTCTTCAGCTCGGCCATGAGCATCTCGCCAACGTCGCTCAACGCGATGGTCCCGTCGTAGTCGACGAGGATAGCGATGGGCGGGTCGCCCGGTTGAAGCGGAGCAATCGGCGGAGCTGTCCCGTCGGGTGGTCTCACGCTGGAGGTTGTCCGCTGCCGCGAGACACCAGCCCGCGCGGCCAAGTTCCGCTGCGATGGAGCGCGACGCCGGCGATCCGACGGTCAGCCGCTGTGGAAGGATGCGCGGGTGGGCCGCCGGACAGTCCGACGCCCGCCGGTCCGGCGGGCGTCACGGTTCTACGCGTATCGCTCGGAGCGGTCAGGAAGTGGTCTCCTGGTCCAGCTCGAGGATCTCTTCGTCGGCTTCCTCGGTCAGCTTCAGCCAGACGAACAGTCCCGCGAGCACCGCGAGCGGGATGACGATCAGGGCGGCGAGCGTGACCCCCAGGGCCACGGCTACGGTCTTGAGCGCTTTCATGGTGTACCTCCACGCTGCGATGGGCGATGACCTTCGATCACTGTGGTGTCTCAACTGGCGGCGCTGCCGCCGGTGGCTTCTCGGGCTGGCGCAGGTCCGGCCCGTGGGCGACCAGGCTGCTGACGTCGTCGGCAGTGAACTCCGCGAGCTCGTGTCGCGGCCCGGCCTGGGTGTTCATCAGGAGGCGGACGACGAAGGCCCCCTCCTGCTCGAAGAAGAAGACGTCGCGCGGCTTCTGGTCGTCAATGTACCGTCCGATCACCCGAAATGCCGTCTCGTAGCGACCGGCGACGTGTGGCGGAGGCGGCTCCTTGCGGCCCCGCCGCGCACCGGCCTCTTCCATGAACCTCGCGATGTCATCGTCAAGAAAGGTGAGCGTTTCCTTGGTCAGCGAGCCGACCGAGTCCGACCAGGCTCCGCCCGCGGCGCCGCTCGTGACCAGGCCCTGGACGATGTAGCCGTCTGGCGCCTCGAGCAGCAGGACATCCTTCATGCCGCGCTCGTCGATGAATGCGCCCATGGACCGAAAGACTTCCTCGAAGTCCTGGCGCGGGCTTCCCTCGTAGATCCGCATCCGCTGGCGCTCCTCATCCGATCAGGAGCCGGTGGTCCGGTTCGCACGAGTGTACCAGCGCTCCGAGTGCGGACGAGATCCGTCTCGCTGACGAGATCCGAGCCGGGCGGCCTCGTCGGTGGTCATGTCAACCCGTGGCGCGCCAGCCTGACCGCGAGCTGCCCTGCCGACCCCGCGTTGTTGACGATCAACGCGCTGTTGGCCCGGATCGACGCCCCGTCCGTCAGGATCCCGATCCTCGCGAGCAGCCATGGCGTGAGCGCTGGCCCGCCGATGCCGTCTCGATGGGCCTCGCCGATTGCCCGCTCGATTGCCGCGCCGGCGACGTCCGGCGCCACGGCCTGGGTGGCCGGCACCGGAACGCACAGGAGGATCGAGCTCTCCAGCCCGAGGTCGAGGTGCACCCTGACGAGCTCCGCGGCGGCGGTCACATCGGGCACCGATGCTGGGGCCGCGATCCCCGCGGAGGGAGCGAAGAACCCGGGCAGGTCGTCCTGGCCGATGGCCACGACCGGCACCCCGCGGGTCTCAAGGTACTCCAGGGTTGCCGGCACGTCGAGGATCGCCTTGGGGCCTGCGCAGATCACGGCCATCGGCGTTCGGGCGAGCTCCTCGAGATCGGATGAGATGTCGAGGCTTGGCGGTGTCGACTTCGGCATTGTTCCCCCGTTTGACGCGGACCCACCCAGCGCTCCACGGTGAACCCCGCCGATTCCGCCGGTGGCAAACACCGGAATGCCGGCGGCGTGGGCGGCGATCATCGTCGCGGACACCGTGGTGGCCGCCCAGCCACCAGCGACGATCGCGGTCGCGAGCGACGGCCTGGCCGCTTTTCGAACCGAGCCCGATGAGGCGGTCGCGAGCGTCTCGAGCTCGGTCGCGGTCAGCCCCACGAGGAGCCGGCCGTCGTGTACCGCGATGGTGGCCGGGACCGCGCCTGCCGCGCGCACGGCTGCCTCCGCGTCCGAGGCCACCTGGAGGTTCTGCGGATAGGGCAGTCCGTGGCTGATCAGCGTGGACTCGAGCGCGACGATCGGGGCGCCCGCCACGAGAGCTCGCTCGACCTCGGGAGCGAACCGGAGGCGCGCTGGCAGGTCGCGCGGAACGGTCATGCTCGAAGCCTAGCGTGGGGGCTACCCTGTCGCTCGTGCCCGCTCCACGTCCGATAACGCCCGCCGACATTCGCAACCAGGTCGTGGTCGAAGAGCTCGACCTCTCGAGCGACGGCCGACTTGCCGTCGTCGCGCGCCGGTCCGTCCGTGGCAATCGATACGTCACGCACCTGCACGCGATCCGCCTCGACGGCGGTCCGATCGGTCGGCCGCGGCAGCTCACGTCCGGTACCGTCCGCGATGCCCGTCCGCGGTTGTCTCCCGACGGGTCCAGGCTCGCCTTCGTCCGCAGTGACCCTGCCAACGACGACGAGCCATCGTCGATCGTGCTGTTGGACGTGCGGACGGGTTCGATGCGGGCGCTGCGGCACCGTCGATACGGGTCGGTCGGTGAGGTCGCCTGGTCGCCGGATGGCAGCCGGCTCGCGTTCACTGCGGAGGTCGACCCACCGCGATTTCTCGTCGGGGACGTGCCACCCGTCGATGTGGCACGGCGGCGACGCTCGAAGACGGCCTCGGCTGACGAGCCCAGCCCGCTTGCCCGCCGGATCACCCGCGCCGACTGGCGGTGGGACGACCAGGGTCATCGCGATCGCTGGTCGCACCTGTTCGTCGTCGAGGCGCGTCCGGGCGCAGCGCCCCGCCAGTTGACGGCCGGCGACTGGGGTATCGAGGACATCGCCTGGTCACCCGACGGACGATCCATCGCGTTCGCCGCGGACCCACGACCCGACGCTGACCTGCGACCGCGAACGACGATCTGGGAAGTGGCCGTAGACGGCGGGGCGAGCGGGACGGTCGAGCCACGCGAGGTGCTCTGTCCTGGCGGTTTCGCAAACCACCCGGCGTACTCGCCCGACGGCCGCTGGATCGCCGCGATCGGTGTGCTCGACCCCGACATGCTCGACGATGACAGCCCCACGCTTCTTGTCGGACCGGCCGATGGCTCGACTGCGCCGTGGGCGCTCGCTCCTGACCTGGACCGGCCGATCGGCAACTGGGCAGACACGGACCTCAACGGCTGGATGGTGTCGGGCCGGCCGGGGCCGTACTGGCTCGGTCAGGACGCCGTCGTGACGACCGTGACCGATCGCGGTCGATCCCATCCGGTCCGGTTCGAGCTCGATCCGATGACGGGCAAGGGCCGCAATCCGCCGGTGGCTACGCCGCGCGACGCCCCGGGTCCATGGTCGGACGCCACGAGCCACGCCCTCGGGGTCGGCGCGGATGGCACCATCGCCGTCCTCGGCACGCTCGGGACTCGGGCGATGGAGGTCATGACCCTCGGACGCGATCCCGACGGGAGCCCGCACTGGACGACGCGCTCGGCCATCGGATCGGCGTGGCAGAAACGGTATCGCGCGGCCGACATGCACCGCGTCGATGCGGCCGGGGAGGGCGGCCCGATCGAGACGTGGATCGCCTCGCCACCTGGCGCCGGCGATCGCGCGTTACCGACCGTCGTCGACGTCCACGGCGGCCCACTGGGCGCCTGGGCCCCTGCGCCCCACGTGGAGGTTTCTCTCCTCGTCTCACGCGGCTACCGGGTGATCCTGCCCAACATCCGTGGCTCGGCCAGCTATGGGCGAACGTGGATCCGGGCGCCGATGGGCGCATGGGGCGGCCCTGATGCGGCCGACGTTCATGCCGCGATCGACCACGTGGTGTCGCTCGGCCTTGCCGACCCCGCGCGGCTCGGCGTCCTCGGTCTGAGCTACGGCGGTTTCATGGTCCACTGGCTCATCGGCACGTCGGATCGGTTCTACGCAGCCGTTTCGGAAAACGGCGTCACCAACCAGGTGAACGCATGGGCCAACTCCGACTCGGGGCCGGAGTACAACCGGGCGGCGCAGATGGGCGACCCGCTCAGCGCGGAGGGCGTCGACCGGCTGTGGCGCCAATCCCCGCTCCGCAACGTGCGCTCGATCCGAACGCCGCTCCTGATGCTCCAGGCGGAGGCCGACCTGCGCTGCCCGCCGCAGGACAACGAGCAGCTGTTCATTGCGCTTCGCCACCTTCGACGCACTGTCGAATACGTCCTCTACCCGGACGAATCACACGTCTACTCGTCGAGCGGACGCCCCGACCGCCGGATCGACCGGATGACGCGGATGCTCGACTGGTTCGACCGGTATCTCCGCGCCTAGACGTCTTGAGGACGTTGCTGTCATCTGCCCGCCTGGCCGCCGACAGGCGCATATCGACACCTGAGGGCCGGTACGCGGCGGAGATGGCCGATTCGGGCATCGCTGGTCGGCGTTGCGAACCGGTCTGAGCGTGCATTGGGTAGCGCTCGCGCTCGGATGGGGAGCCTGGCGCCGCGTAATGGTCTGTACAAGCGGTTATGCGGCACTTGTCCAGACGAGACGGCCGGCATCAACAACGTGTCCGGGATTCACAGGTAGGGCTCGCAGCCCAAGTTGAAGCCGGACACCGCGAACAACGCGGACACCGAGAGGGGGGCGCTGCAGACGGCCAAGGCGCGGGTCATCTTCGACGACGAGCAGGTGCACCGACAAGTTGTAGCGGAGGTTTCTGAAAGCCGCCTGAAACCGGGCTCATTCTCAGCCGAGCGCAAGCTCCCCACGCACGGTTGACAGCTGTCGTGCGGCGGTCCGATGGCCGGCGATCGCCGCGCGGTGGAGCGCCGCCGGCAACGCCCGACCGGTTGATCGCGCCGCGAACCAGCCGACCAGGAACCCGGCGTCGAAGGCGTCGCCGGCGCCGGTGCTGTCGGCCGTCTCGATCGACGTCGTGGCGACCTCGAAGCGGAGCCGCTCCGACCCTGAGCGGGCCAGCACGGTGGCGCCTTTCCGGCCTCGCTTGACGACCACCACCCCAGCAAGATCGAGGAGCTGGTCCAGCGGGCCTCCCCCGAGCAGCGCCTCGGCTTCGGCGCCGGTCGCGAAGAGGATGTCCGGTGCAGCCATGGCGACCAGATCCCTCGCCGCGTGGCGGCCACCGGCCATGATCGGCGCGACCGACGCAAGGTCGACGCTGACGATCGCACCTTCGGCGCGGGCGAGCTCGATCGCACGACGCCCGGCCGCGCCAAGCGGCTCGCCGAGCAACGAGTAGGCAGGGAGGTGCAGCGCCTGGGCGCCGGAGAACCAGTCCGCCCGAAGGTCGCCTCGTTCCAGGCGATCCGCGGCGCCACGGTCCGGGACGAAGCTGCGCTCACCACCCGGGCCGACGAGGACGGCGATCCGAGCCGTTCGCGCGCCGGCGACGCGCGAGACCCTGGCGGTCACTCCATCGCCGCGGACGGCCTCCACGAGCGCGCGCCCCGCGGCATCCCGCCCCACGGCCGAGATGAGCGTCGCTCGCGCCCCCAGCCGGGCGAGCCAGCGAGCGGTGGTTGCAGCCGACCCGCCCTGCACGAACGCGACGCGTCCCGGGACGTCCGTACCGGTCTCGAGCGGGCGGCTCGGCACCACCAGGACGTCGAGCGCGAGATCACCGAGAACGACCATCCGTGCGGGACCCGTGCCCGGCGCACGACCGCGCCGACGCGGCCGTGTTGGGCGGATCGGTCGGCGGATCGATGGCATGACCGGAGGATAGCGGCGCCCGGACCTACAATGGCTCCACCACCCCTGGGGCCCGATCACACCACGGAGCCTGCCCTCATGACCGTTGCCACGGACATCGACCGACTCGCCATCGACACCATCCGGACGCTCTCGATCGATGGGGTTCAGAAGGCCAACTCGGGTCATCCTGGCGCGCCAATGGGCGCCGCACCCATGGCCTACGTCCTGTGGACCCGGTTCCTGCGACACGCTCCGACCAGGACGGACTGGCCGGACCGCGATCGCTTCGTCCTGTCCGCCGGTCACGCATCCATGCTCCTCTATTCGCTCCTCCACCTGACCGGCTACGGCGTGTCGCTGGACGACCTCAAGTCGTTCCGCCAATGGGGCTCGATCACGCCGGGGCACCCCGAATACGGTGTGACGCCAGGCGTGGAGGCCACCACCGGGCCGCTCGGCCAGGGGTTCGCCAACGCCGTTGGCATGGCCATCGCCGAGCGACGCCTTGCTTCCGAGTTCAACCGGCCTGACCACGCCATCGTCGATCACTGGACCTACGCGATCGCGTCTGACGGGGACCTGCAGGAGGGCATCGCGTCAGAAGCCGCGAGCCTCGCGGGCCACCTGCGGCTCGCGAAGCTCGTCGTGCTCTACGACGACAACCACATCCAGCTCGACGGGCCGACGTCGATGGCCTGGTCGGAGGACGTCCCGAAGCGGTTCGAAGCCTACGGCTGGCACGCCGGGCGCGTGGACGACGGCAACGACCTGGCGGCTATTGAAGCCGCCATCGAGGCCGCCCGAGCCGACGACCGTCCGAGTCTCATCGCGGTCCGGACGCACATCGGGTACGGCAGCCCGAACCGCCAGGACAGCCAGAAGGCGCACGGCCAGGCGCTCGGACCCGACGAGGTCCGCCTCACCAAGGAGGCCTACGGCTGGGATCCCGATCGTGAGTTCTACGTCCCCGAGGCGGCCGGGGCGCGCTTCCGCGAGGCGATCCCTGCCGGCGAGGCGCTGGTGGGCGAGTGGGAAGCGCGGTTCGAGGCCTATGCCAGCGCGCAACCCGAGCTGGCGGCAGAGTTCCAGCGGCGGATCGCCGGAACGCTCGCCAGGGACTGGGACGCGGATCTCAAGACCTACGAGGCCGGCACGGAGGTCGCTACACGCAACGCCAGCCAGGAGGCGATCCAGGCTCTCGCCCCGCGCGTCCCCGAGCTGTTCGGCGGCGCGGCCGACCTATCCGAGTCGAACCTGACCGACGTCAAGGGCGAGCCGAACTTCAGCGCCGACGAGCCTGGTCGAAACCTGCGTTTCGGGGTTCGAGAGCACGCGATGGGCGGGATCGGCAACGGCCTCGCCTATCACGGCGGTTTCATCCCGTACCTCGGGACATTTCTCAACTTCAGCGACTACATGCGCGGCTCGGTCAGACTTGCGGCGCTTTCCGGCCTGCAGGTTATCTACGTGTGGACCCACGATTCGGTCGGCCTCGGCGAGGACGGGCCCACCCACGAGCCTGTCGAGCACTACGCGGCGCTCCGGGCCATGCCCAGCCTGTGGTTCATGCGGCCTGGCGACGCCAACGAGACCGGGGCGGCCTGGGCGCTGGCGGTCGAACGGCGCGACGGCCCGATTGCCCTCGCGCTGACCCGGCAGAAACTGCCGACCCTTGTCGGTACCGCCGAGAAGGCGCGGAAGGGGGTCGCCCGCGGTGGCTACGTCCTCCGCGAGGCGAACAAGGGAAAGCCCGACATCATCCTCATCGGGACCGGGTCGGAACTCCAGCTGGCGTTCGCGGCCGCCGAGGCGCTCGAGGCCGAAGGAACGCCGGCGCGCGTCGTCTCGCTGCCGTGCTGGGAGCTGTTCGACGCCCAGGAAGCGTCCTACCGGGACGAGGTCCTGCCGCCGGCCGTGAGGAAGCGTGTGGCCGTCGAGATGGGCGCCACGTTCGGCTGGGAGCGCTGGGTCGGCGACGAGGGTGCGATCGTCGGGCTCGACCACTTCGGGGCGTCGGCGCCGGCCGGCACCATCTTCGAGAGGTTCGGGTTCACCGCGGAACGGGTGACCGACGTGGCGCGCAAAGTGCTCAAGGACGGCCTGCGGGGTCGGATCCCCACGCTCGACGCGGGCCATTTTGGCTCGCACCCGTCCATTGGTGCCGGCGAGGCCGGTGTGCCTCGGACCGAGGGCGAGGATCCCGGCCACTCTTGACCGAACGGCGCCTCGAGCCGGCTTGCGTTGGCGGCCAGCGTCGCCATATCC
>JBKKCW010000102.1:0-8300 GCA_046712485.1 Candidatus Limnocylindrales bacterium | reverse complement strand
GGCCCCGTCGACGAACGCCGCCTCCAGCCGAGCCACGGCGGCCCGCGCGTTGTCGACGCTGTGGCCCTTTGCCACGATCAGCTCGCGGACATCGGCCCGTGCAGCCTCGGCTGCCGGCCCGGTGCTCGTCACCGCAGCCGCCTCATGCTCCGCCGGAGCAGACGCGTTGGGGAGGAGCTCGCCACGCCCGGGTGCTCCCGTTCGGCCTCGACTGCCTGCCCCTCGAGCTGCGCTTGCTCGCCGGCGCTCTCCGCGTCGTCGATGCGCAGGCGGCGCCAGTCCGAGTCGAGGATGCTCATGGCCAGCTCGTCCCACCAGCGCCCATCGCGCCAGACCGACTCGCGCGATCGCCCCTCCACGACAAAGCCGCAGTGACGGTAGGCGCGGATGGCCCGCTCGTTGAACTCGAACACGAACAGGGCGATCCGGTGCAGGCCAAGGGCGCCAAACGCGTGATCGATCATCAGCTGCGTCGCCTCGGTGCCGTAGCCCCGGCCCCACGCCTCCCTTTCGCCGATCGTGATGTGGTACAGGGCTGAACCATTGTCGCCGTCGAGCTGGCTGAACGCGCAGGTCCCGATCAATCTGTCGGTTGACGCTTCGTGGACCGCCATCGCCAGGGCCTCCGGGCCCATCGCCCGGGCAGAGAAGAACCGCTCGATCTCCTCGGCACGCATGGGGGCCTGCTGGTACCGCGCCAAGCGGGCAATTTCGGGGTCCGCGTACCACCGACGGAATGCCGCCAGATTCTGCGGGACGTGGCGCCGCAACGTGACCAGCCTGCCGTTCAGGACGTCCGGGAACCAGTGCCGTGGCGCCATTCCCGGCACGGTATACCATCCTCGCCATGCGTCGCTGGAGCGAGCTGGCCGAGCGCCTGGCGGCGACGACCAGGACGTCCGAGAAGACGGCCCTCCTCGCCGACTACCTGCGGTCCCTGACCCCGGACGAGCTTCCGATCGCGGCCATCTTCCTCACCGGCCGTCCGTTCGCGGAGGCCGATCAGCGGGCCGCCGGCCTCGGCTGGTCGGCAATGGCCACGACCGTCACCGAGCTGGCAGGCGTGTCGCGAGCGGCCCTGGCCGAGGCCTACGATCGGTCGTCTGATCTGGGGATGGCCGTGGCGGACGTGCTCACCCGGGCCGGGCACGCCCCACAGCCCGAGGACAGCCCGTCACTCCTCGATGTCGCCGCCGCCTTCGCGGGGATCGAGGCAGCCTCCGGAGCCGCCCGCAAGTCGGCGATCCTGCGGACGCTGCTCGAACGGGCCGACCCGTTGACTGCCAAGTACATCGTCAAGGTGATCGGCGGCGACCTGCGGATCGGCCTGCGGGAGGGGCTCGTGGACGCCGCGATCGCCAAGGCATTCGATCGCCCGCTCGACGAAGTCAAGTGGGCGGGCATGCTCGTGGGGGATGCCGGCCGGCTTGCCGTCCTGGCACGCGACGATGCGCTCGCCAGCGCATCGCTGACCCTCTTCCATCCCCTCAGGTTCATGCTCGCCTCGCCCGCCGAAGACGCTGCCGAGATCATCGCTCGTCTCGGCCCCGAGGTCTGGGTAGAGGACAAGTACGACGGGATCCGGGCGCAGCTGCACAAGGCCGGTCGCGAGGTCCGTCTGTATTCGCGCGACCTCCACGACATCAGCAGCGGTTACCCCGAAATCGTGGAGGCCACGGAGAACCTCGGTTGGGACGGCATCCTCGATGGCGAGATCCTCGCTTCTCGCGACGGCGTGGTCCTCCCGTTCATCGCGCTGCAGAAACGTCTCGGTCGCAAGGTCCCAACCGCGGCGATCCGCGGCGAGGTGCCGGTCATCTACGTTGCGTTCGACGCGCTTGCACTCGGCCCCGGCAACGGTGCCCCGGTCGAACCCTTGCTGCGCGAGCCGTTGCGCATGCGGCGGGCTCGGTTGGATGCGCTGGATCTCCCGGTCGCGAGCAGCGGCGGCCGGTTCGCCCGGTCGCACCTGTCCGTGGCCGCCGACGACCATGCCCTCGAGTCGGCGTTCCTCGATTCGCGCGCGCGTCGCAACGAAGGGCTCATGGTCAAGGATCCCGAGAGCGTGTACGTCCCCGGCCGGCGGGGTCTCGGATGGCTGAAGATGAAGAAGGCGCTGGCCACGATCGATTGCGTCGTCGTCGGTGTGGAGGTTGGCCACGGTAAACGGCACGGCGTCCTGAGCGACTACACGTTCGCCATCCGCGACACGGCCGATGACCGGCTGGTCAACATCGGCAAGGCGTACAGCGGTTTGACCGACGCCGAGATCGCGGAGATGACGCGCTGGTTCGAAGCGCACACCATCGCCAGCTTTGGGCGCTACCGCCAGGTCGAGCCCCAGATCGTCGTCGAGATCGCGTTCGACGTGATCGTCCGCTCGCAGCGGCACGCGTCGGGTTTTGCGCTCCGTTTCCCGCGGATCGTGCGCATCCGCGACGACAAGACCATCGATGAGATCGATACGGTCGCGACAGTCACGGCCCTCTTCGAAGGGCTCCAGCAGGGCGCCGAATACCTGGTGACCGCGGGCGCCAAACGGGCGCAGCCGGCAAGCGAATAGGCCGCGCGCCGCAGACGGTCCGGGTATGCTGTTGCCGTGTTCTCAGGAGTCGGCGGCGAGGCGCTTTCGACGGGCATCAAGCTCGTAACCGATGCCTTCGTCGTGCGCGGCACGATCCTGACCCGCCACCGGCGCATCACGGACATGCTCAACGGCGCCGACGAGGATTTTCTGGTGCTCGAAGACGCGACATTCGACGAGTTCGGCTCGAGCGGCGTCGTGACGCAGACGGACTTTGCGCAGGTGAACCTCGGGACCGTGCTCTTCGCGGTTGCCGACCATCCGGTCGATCCCACGCCCGAGCTCCGCGTTCCCAAGGTGACCGAACGGGCGCTGGTCTCCGTCCCGCCGTTCACGGTCACCGGGCACATCCACCTGTTGCCCGAACGGGACCTCCACCAGGCGCTCGGCGAGCTTGTCGGCCGGTTCATCCCCGTGACCGAGGCCACCTACTGGTCCGACCGAGTCGGCGAGGCGCGGGCCACCGCGCTGGTCGTGGCCGTGAACCACACCCGAGCGCACATCCTGGCGCCACACCGCGAGGTGGACCCGTGGGCCGGTCTCGATCGCTCTGGCGAGCAACCGGCGACACCACCGGCCGGCGCCGACGCCGCCGCGGGCTTCGGCTCGCGACCGCCTGATCCCGCCTGGCCGGAAGTCGACCGCCCCAGCTGACGCCCAAGCCAGCGCGCTAGCGATCCACCGGGAGGTCGAAGCGGTTGCCCCACTCGGCCCAACCGCCGTCATAGACCGCCACGTCGTCATGGCCGAGCAGCGTCAGAACGAACGCCAGCTTGGCCGCCGCGACGCCCGAACCGTCGTAGCAGACCATTCGGCGCCCGCGACTGACATTGCCGGCGTGGAGGAGCGCGCGCAGCTGCGCACCGTTGCGGAAACGCTGGCTGCCGGGCTCGCTCGTGGCCCCGACCGGAACATTCAGCGCGCCCGGAATGTGCCCGAGGCGCTTGGTATTGCCCTCGAACCCGCGATACTCGGACGGGGCCCGCGCATCGAGCAACGTGACGTCCGGTGACCCGAGCAGTCCACGGACGTCCTGGGTGGTCAGCCGCGTCCGGTTGGGGCCGCGAACCGTGAACCCGGACGGCATCGGCTTGACCTCCGCGTTGGAGACCGGGCGGCCTTCGCTGACCCACATCGGATAGCCGCCATCGAGGATCCGGACCGATTCCAGGCCGTAGGCGCGCAGGCTCCACCAGGCTCGGGCGGCAAAGACGGACTGGGAATCGTCGTAGACCACGACCGTCGTCCCGTCCGAGATACCGGCTCGCTCGGCGACCCCCGCGATGTGCTCCGGATTGGCGAGCACGATCGCGTCGCCATCGGGCGCCTCTTCCGACAGGTCGGCGCGCCAGTCGATCAGCACCGCGCCTGGGATATGGCCGACCGCGTGCACGGCCGGCGCGTGCCCGTCCGGTCGCCAGCGCAGATCCAGGACACGCAGGCCCGGCCGCCCGAGTTGTTCGGCCAGCCACTCCGTCGTTGCCAGGATCTCCGGTCGGGCCAGCCCCGTCATCGTCGGTATCATACGGCCGTGGTCGCGCCCTTCCTTCCCGACGCGGAGAAGCAGGCGGCGATCCGGACGGCGCTCCCGGCGCTCGCGGCGGGCATCTATCTCAACACGGGATCTGCGGGGCCGCTGCCCGCCGAGACAGCGGCGGCCATGACCGAGATCGCCGCGCGCGAGCTCGACGTGGGTCGCGGGCACACCGCCGCATTCGAGGACGCACTGCTCCGGATGGCCGAAGCCCGCGCGGGCGTTGCCGCGGTGATCGGGGCAGACGTTTCCGACGTCGCGTTGACCCACTCGACAACCGACGCCATGAACGCGGCCACGCTGGCGCTCGACTGGCGCACAAGTGGCCGTATCGTCACCACCACGAACGAACACCTCGGCGGTGTCGGACCCCTGTATGCGCGACGAGCTCGAGGCGTCGAGGTCGTGTCGATCGACGCGGGCGCCGACGGCGACGACGATCGCACCCTCGCGGCGTTCCATGCAGCGATCACGCCGGGAACGCGCCTCGTCGCCCTGTCGCACGTCCTGTGGACCACCGGAGCCGTCATGCCGGTCGCCGCGATCGCCGAGCTGGCCCACGCTCGTGGCGCGATGATCGTCGTGGACGGCGCTCAGGCGGCCGGTGCGATCCCGTTCCGGTTCGATGAGCTCGGCGTGGACCTGTACGCGCTGCCCGCCCAGAAGTGGCTGCTCGGCCCGGAGGGGATGGGCGCGCTGGTGGTCGCCCCGGAGGCGCTCGATCGGCTCGTTCCCGGGCTGGCGGGTGGGTTCAGCTTCGAGCACGACGCAAGGGCGGTCGATCCCGCCTGGTGGTCGGACGCGCGGCGGTTCGAGTCGTCGAACTACCACCGGCCCTCGGTCGTCGGGATGGCGCGTTCCCTCGGCTGGCTGTCCATGTACGTGGGACTCGACTACGTCTATCGCACCGGGATGGCACGGGCCCGCGCCACCGCCACCCGACTGGCCGCGATCAATGGTGTGACGCTCCTGACCCCTCCCGACCGGATGGCGACCCTCGTGACGTTCCGGATCGCCGGCTGGACCGCCGAGGCCGCGCTCGAAGCGCTTGGCGCCCGAGTCTTCGCGATCGCACGGACGATCCCCGCACTCGACGCCATCCGCCTGAGCGTTGGCTTCTTCAACAGCGACGAAGAGCTCGAGCGGCTGGCCAGGGTCGTGGAGCTTCTGGCCGCGCATACTCCGGCGACGATCCCGCCCCGACGCGGTCTCACGATCCTCGGCGACCAATGACCAGGCCCTCGCGGCCAGCCCCGCGCCGCCGTTCATGGGCGGAGGTACGTTGGCGCCAGTTCCGCCACGCCCCCCGTCCCGTGGTGCGGGCAGTCGCCGCGAGCCTGTCGGTGGCGCTGGCCCTCGCGATCGGCTACCTCGTGTACGACGTCGCGCTCAGCCGGGGAGTCGCCCTCCCCGGCGGCGACCTCCGAACCCTCGCGGTTGCGGTGTACGTTGTCGTCGTGCTGGCGTGCGGGAGCTTGATCACGTACCTCGTCGTCCCCCAACCGACGAGCGTCGGTACGACCGGCCGGCGAAGCCCGTGGAGCGCTGCGCTCGGCCTGTTTGCGGCGGTGCCGATCGCGTATCTCGTCTTGGTCGTGGCAGTCCAGGTCATCCGGCCGCTTTTCGGGTGATGCGATGGGCCCGCCGGTACGCATGGGTATGGCCTTCGGGGTGCATCTCGGGGTACTCTCCCTTCTATCCATTTCGGGATGGCGCGGGTATCCGCCCAGACCGCTTCGCTCTCGAGGTCCGCGCGTGTCCGTAGATGAACGCTCCGTAGCGCTGCCGAAGCTGTACGGCGCTCCGGCCTATGCCCGTCCACCTGCCCCGGTCTCGCCCACCCCGCGACCGTTCGATCCGGATCAGTTGCCCCTGGCCGTTCATCAGAGCGAGGAGGAACGGCGCTATGCCGATCACCTCCCGGCGCATAGCTATGTGCTCGGCAGCGACCGGGACGAACAAGCGACGCCGGCAGGTGGTGGTGCTGGCGAGGGGCTCCGACCGCGACTGTTCAGCCTCCGCGCCATCGCGGGTCGGTTGCTCGGCGGCGACTGATCCCGGCCACGCGTCCGGGCCGATGTAGCATTCGTGGCCGGACGGATGGGGGAGTAGCTCAATCGGTTAGAGCGGCGGGCTTATATCCCGCTGGTTCCAGGTTCGAGTCCTGGCTCCCCTACCAACCCTGCTGGCGGCGACGCGGCTCGGGACCCGGGGGCGTCTGCGCCATCTCCAGGAGCCGATCTCGACGGCCCTTCGTCAACGTGCGCTGTCGCGGGAGCGCCGCGATCCAGGCCGGGATCTGTTCGGTCGTGATCGTGGCGCAGACGGGCGATCGCTGGACCGCCCGATCATCGATGATCACCGCCGCATAGACGCGCACGACGAAGTCGAGGTCGGCGCCGCTCAGCCAGCGGCGCACGCGATCGGCGTCACGGGCGGCTCGCTCGAGCGGGTCCTCCACCGGTATCCAGCCGTCGCTCGTGCGAGTCTCCCATCGCGCGCCATGGCGGATCAACCGCGACGGCGGCATCGTGTGCACGATTGCCGCACCGAATGCGCCAATCACCAGCTCGGGGATTGGCGGTCCGTCGCCGACGATGACCTCGCTCGCCACCGACACGTCATCGGAGCTGGACGCAAGCGCACGGGCAGCCGGGCCACCGCGCTCGGATCCCTGACGGAGGACCGAGACCAGGAACGCCAGACGACTGGTCCCCGCGACCAGCAGCGCCCCGCCTGCGATCAGCGTCAATGACCAGATCCCCAAGGTGATCCCAACCGAGCCGCGGCTGCCCTGGGCCCCGGGGACCAGGGACGAGACAAACGGCGTGGCGAGCGTGCCATAGGCGGCCATCAGACCGCTCACGACCAATGCGGAGCCCAGCAGGGCGCCGCCACACAGCCTGCTGAGCGGAAGCGGCTTGCTGGTCGTGGCGCTCAGGGTCATCGCCGCGTAGCGTCGCGGATGCGGGTGCTCATGCCAATGAGGCATCGGGGTTGCTCTCGTCAGCCGGTGGGACCACCAGCCCATCCGAACTGCACTGGACCGGCTGCCGGTGGTGGCAAGACGCACCGCAACCTCGCGGGGGTCGATCGGTCGCCCGGTCGGCGGCGACCACCGGGACCCCCGTACCATTGCTGGGACCTGCCGGCCAGCCCATTCTCGCGATGCACCGGGCCCATTTCCCGGGCGAGGAGGCTGACAAGTGTTCGCCAACCATGGTCGGACGGGGAGGCACGGCGCCGGGTCCTGGATCAGGGCCCTGGCAGCCGCCGCGCTCGTGCTCGGCTCGGCGGCCGTGCCCGTCAGCGCCTCGAGCGGACCCAACCGCCTGTTCGATCCGGATGTCACACCCCGCACCGGCACCACCTCGACCACCATCGTCGCGACGGTCTGGTACCGGAGCGCCGACGGATCCGAGGCGGAGTGGGTCCGCGTGGCGCTCGAGGGTGATGTCCATGACATGACGCGGGTGCCCGGGGGCTCCTGGAAGGACGGCGTCAAGTTCACCTGGTCGGGCACGCTGCCGACAGGCTCGATCTCGGTCGTCTTCAGCTCGAAGGGCCGCGACCGCTTCGCGTCGAGCCTGCCGGCTGGCACGGTGACGTTGGGTGCTCAGCCGACGCCACTGCCGACGCCGGCGGCGACACCTGTTCCGACCCCCCTGCCCACCCCGACACCGAACCCCTCTCCCACACCGACGCCGGCCCCGACGCCCACCCCGACACCGAAGCCAACACCAGCGCCGACCCCTACACCCCAGGCGACACCTACACCGACCCCGAAGCCGAGCCCCGCCCCTACTCCGCAGCCAACGCCGACCTCGAACACGGCGCCGACCCCGACGCCGGCACGGAGCCCGACGCCGACCCCGAACACTGCACCGACCTCGACGCCCGCACGGAACCCAACGCCGGCGGTTGGCGCCGCACCCGGCACCGGGCCGGACGCGAACCGCGATCCGACCACGCCGCCCGGCTCTAACCTATTCCTCCCGACGCTCCCGCCGGACGGCGGCGGGCCCGAGGCCGGCAGCGGCTCCGGTGCCAACAGCGGCACCCGCCCGCCCTCCACGAGCCCGGATGGCGCCATCCCGGGCGACGGAACGCAAGGCAATGGGACGGCGGGTGGACCCGGCACCCCGAGCGGCTCGACCGATGGATCTCCCGGTGGCATCGGCT
>JBKKCW010000101.1:0-7041 GCA_046712485.1 Candidatus Limnocylindrales bacterium | reverse complement strand
GATCAGGACGCCGTCGATGCCGCCAAGGTTGAAGGTCAGCTCCTCGTGGTGGAGCAGCTCGAGGCCTTCCTCGAAGACCGGGTGGAGCCAACCGCCGATGACGCTGTGGCCGAACGGCAGACCAAGGGCCATGCCCAGGAACACGGACGGGATGGCCAGCAGGATCAGTGGCACGGTCATCACCCGTGGCGACTCGTGGACCCTGTCCCAGACCTCCTTTGGTCCGCGAAAGGCGCCCCAGAAGGTGAGGCCCATCAAGCGGAACATGTAGAAGGCGGTCAGGCCGGCCACCAGGAAGCCGACCGCCCAGACCCATGTGAATCCCAGCTTGAACGATTCGCCCAGGATCTCGTCCTTCGAGAAGAAGCCCGCCAGCGGCGGGATCCCGGCGATCGCCAGCGAGCCAACGAGCATCGTGGCGTACGTGATCGGGATCTTGCGGGACAGGCCGCCCATCCGGCGCATGTCCTGCTCATCATGGACGGCGTGGATCACCGACCCTGACCCCAGGAACAGCAGGCCCTTGAAGAAGCCGTGGGTCATCAGGTGGAAGATGGCCGCGGTCCAGGCGCCAACGCCGAGCGCCGCGAACATGTACCCGAGCTGGCTGAGGGTCGAATAGGCGAGCACCCGCTTGATGTCCGTCTGGGTCATCGCGATCGACGCCGCGAGGATCGAGGTGAAGATCCCGATCGCCGCGACCACGACGAGCGCCTCGGGAGCGTGCGCGAAGATCGGGTTGGTGCGGGCCACGAGGTAGACACCGGCGTTGACCATCGTGGCCGCGTGGATCAGGGCGGAGACCGGGGTCGGGCCCTCCATCGCGTCCGGGAGCCAGACGTGCAGCGGGAACTGGGCGCTCTTGCCCATCGCGCCCGCGAAGATGAGGAGCGAGATCGCCGCGATCACCGTGCCCTCGAGCTCGCCGATCCGCTCGATCACCTCGCGGATGTCGAGCGTGCCCAGGTTGACGAAGATGAGCATGATCCCGAGCGCGAAGCCGACGTCGCCGACGCGGTTGACGATGAACGCCTTTTTGGCCGCCAGGGCCGCAGTGCGCTTGCGGTACCAGAACCCGATCAGGAGATAGCTGGACAGCCCGACGAGCTCCCAGGCCACGAAGACCGTCAGGAAGTTGTCGGCAAGGACAAGCAGCAGCATCGAGAACATGAACAGGTTGAGGTAGGCGAAGAAGCGCCAGTACCCCGGGTCGTGGCTCATGTACCCGACCGAATAGACATGGACGAGGAGCCCGATCGTTGTCACCACGATGAGCAGGCAGGCGGTCAGGTTGTCGATGAAGAAGCCGACGTCGACCACGAAGTCGCCGGCCGGGATCCATTCGAACAGGTGCACGCCGTAGCCGTGCTCGCCAAACGGCTCGGCGCCTGTCAGCGCACCAAACGCTGCCGCCATCGCGATCAACCAGGCGACGAACACGGCGCCTACTGGTACCCAGTGCGCCCCCTTGCCCAGCCGCCGACCCACCGCCGCCGTGAACGCAAAGCCCGCCAACGGCAGGATCGCAATCAACGGGATCAAGGTCTCCCAGCTCATGTCGAACAGCCGTGCGTGCCGTCGGACGGTCCGAGGCGAAGGCGCCGTTGTGACATGGCACGCTCGTTCATTGGGACATCGCGTCGTACTCATCCACGAGCGGCGTCTTCTTGTTTCGGAAGATCGCGATGACGATGGCCAGCCCGACCGTCGCCTCGGCTGCGGCCACCGCGATGACCATCAACGCGATGACGGAACCTTGCGCACCGAGCTCGGGTACGAATGCGCCAAAGGCAACGATGACGAGGTTGACGGCGTTGAGCATCAGCTCGATCGACATGAGCATGCTGATCGCGTTCCGCCGGGCGAGGAAGCCAAACGATCCGATGGCGAACAGGATCCCGGCCAGGATCAGGTAGGCGTCGAGGCTGTTGCTCATGACGGTCCGCCTGGCTCGCGTTTGGCGAGGAACACACCGCCGATCACCGCCGCCAGCAGGAGCACGCTGACGGTCTCGAAGGCGAGCACGAAGTCGCTGAACAGCACCTGCGACAGCAGGTCGGTGGCCAGGTGGATCCGCTCGGTGACTTCGCCCCAGTCCGTCGCACCGACCGCCAGCGCGATCACGATGGCGATCACGATCGAGGAGATCGCCGCGGGAACGGCCTGGGTCTGGAAGACGAGACGGCTCGGCGCGGCCTTCGTCTGGGTCAACATGATCGCGAACAGGATCAGCACGCTGATCGCGCCGATGTACACGAGGACCTGGGCCGCAGCGATCAATGGGGCGCCCAGGATCACGTAGATCCCGGCCAGGGCGCCGAAGCAGACGATCATCGCGAGTCCGCAGCGGATGATGTCCCGCATGGTCACGACGAGCAGGCCCGAGCCGAGCATCACCGCCGCGAGGACCCAGAAGAGCGCGTCCTCCCAGTCCTGGCCAAGCAGGACGAGCATGATCGCGGCGATCCCGATGACCGCACCCACGACGGCCAGAGCGAGGACGATCGAGACGAGCTTGCGGGCCACTCCCCGTTACTCGCGTTGGGCCGGAGCGACGGCGGCGTCACCGCGGTGGCCGTTGTCGTGCGTGTGACCATGTCCGTTCCCGCTGCCATGGCCATTCCCGCCAGGCAGCCCCGCAATCGTCGCCGGCAGGACCGGGAGCAGCCGGGCCGTGTCCACGAACCGGCCTTCTGCCGCGGCGCGGGCCGCCCAGTCGCGCTCGCGCCGGATGTACGTGACCTCGGTCTCCCGGTCGACTGCCGCGAGCGCCATCAGGTCGATCATCGGGCTCTCCCGGCTCGTTTCGGCCAGCTCGATATCGGCACCGTCGCGCAGCGCATCGTACGGGCACGCGTCGACGCAGATGCCGCACAGGATGCAGCGACTCTCGTCGACCTCGTATTTCTGCAGGATCCGGGGCTTTGGCATGAGCGCGCCCGTGGGGCATGTCTCTGCGCAGCGCCCGCACGACACGCATGGCGTGTCGTTGAGGCTCATGTCGAGGGGTGTGGTCACGAGCGTGTCGAAGCCGATCCGCATGAAGTCGTAGCAGGCCGCGCCGACGACCTCTGCGCAGACCTGGGCGCAACGGCCGCAGTCGATGCAGCGTGACGGCTCGCGCAGGATGAAGGCGTGGGAATCGTCCCGAATGTAATCGTGGTTAGCGCCCGTGAACCGGTTCTCGGTGACGCTCCGGTATCCGGCTCCCTGGTGAAACTGCGGCTCGAGCGTCTGGAGCGTGGTTCCGTATTCGATGCCGAGTCGGCGCAGGTCACAGAAGCCGATCGCCTCGCAGGTGCACTGGAGGCAACGCGTCGATTCGGCGATCACCGCCTCGGTGGTGTACGGCAGCTCGTATTCGATGTAGCTGTGGTTGCGCTCCTGGGCCTCGAGGGGCGTCATGCGGTGGCGCGACTCCTTGATCTCGCTCGTGAACGGCACGATCGACAGGAACTCGGGCTGCGGCTCCGCCAGGGTCTGTCGAGTCCGGATCGAGGTCAGGTCAAAACCCTTGAGGTAGGCATCGACCGCATACGCGGCGCGCCGGCCCTCGGCGATCGCCTGGACGACCGTCGCGGCTCCGATCCGGACGTCGCCTGTGCCAAAGACGCCGGGTCGCCCGGTCTCGAACGTGACCGCGTCCGCCTTGAGCCGCCATTGCTTGGTCTTCTCGGGCCCCTCGTTGCCGGGCGCACTCAGCCACTCGAGCTCCGGACCCTGGCCGATGGCAAGCAGGACCCGATCGCACGGGATCGTGAATTCCGTGCCGGGCGCCGGCTCGGGGCGCCGGCGCCCCGAGGCATCGGGTTCGCCGAGGGCCATCCGGATGAACTCGACGCCGGTCACCCTGCCGTTCGTGTCCGTGATCACGCGGACCGGACCGGCCTGAAAGATGGCCGTCACGCCTTCCTCGAGCGCCTCGTGCACCTCGTTGGCTGCCGGCATGTCCTTCATATCGCGGCGATAGACAAGGGTCACCTCCTTGGCGCCCTGGCGAACCGAGGTCCGCGAGCAGTCCATCGAGGTGAACCCGCCACCGATGACGACGACGCGCTTGCCCGCGTGGTCGGGGTATGGCAGTCCGAGCGTCGCGGTCCGCAGGTACTCGAGGCCGTCGATGCATTCGGCTGCGTCCTCGCCGGGGATGCCGAGCTTGTTCGTGTCGTAACAACCGATCGCGACGACGACGGCATCGAAGCCCCGGTTCGTCAGGTCGTCGAGCGTGAAGTCGCGGCCGAGCCCGGCGTTGCACACGATCTTGCCGCCGAGCCGGGTGACCGACTCGTATTCGGCCTCGAGCACCTCGATCTTGGGCAGGCGGTACTGCGGGATGCCGTAGCGGAGCATCCCGCCCGCCGCGGGATCGCGCTCGAACACCGTGACGTCGTGCCCGGCCAGCAGCAGGTAATACGCGGCGGCCATGCCGGCCGGCCCCGAGCCGATCACCGCGGCCCGTCGACCCGATGGCGCCTGCGGCTCGAACGGGAGCGGCGGATCCTGGCCGTCGTCGAGCATCGACTTGATGACCTGGTCTCCGGCGTAGCGGTGGCTGTCGCGGATGGCGATCGCCTCGTCGACCTCGTCCCGCCGGCAGTGCTCTTCGCACGGTGCAGGGCAGACGCGACCGAGGACGCTCGGGAAGGGGATGGTTCGCTTGAAGATCCGGGTCGACTCGCGCCAGTCCGCCTCCGCGTTGGCCTTGAGGAACCCGGGAATGTCGATGTGGCTCGGGCACTTGTTCTGGCAAGGCGGCAGGCAGTAGGCGTTGTGGTCCGAGAAGATCAGCTCCAGGTTGGTCCTCCGCAGGCGCCGCAGGTCCTCCGTCTGGGTCTGAACCTTCATCTCCGGCTCGCACGTGCGCGAGCACGAGATCGGCGGGTGCTCTTCGCCCTCCACCTCCACGACGCACATCCGGCAGGCGCCAAAGCCGGGGAGCTTCGGCTCGTAGCACAGGGTCGGGATCTCGATGCCGTTGTCGCGGCAGACCTCGAGGATCGTCTGACCCTCGAACCCCTCGACCACCCTGCCGTCGACCTCGATCCGGATCCTCGGAGTCGACAGCGGTCGCTGCGGCGCCTGCGTGTCGAGGAGGCGCTCGGCCAGCGTCTGTGGCTCGATTGCTGCGGCAGCGGATCCGGGGCGCGTGATCAGGTCGGTCATTGTCGCCTCAGGTGGCCGTACCAACGGCCACCGCGATCGGATGGCAGACGCCGGCCGGGCAGGAGCTGCGGAGGAGATGATCGTCCAGCTCTGATCGGAAGTATCGCATCGCGCTCGCGAGCGGGAATGTCGTCAGGCGTTCGTGGTCGCACAGGGCCGAGGCGACGATGTCCGCCGACAGATCGGTCAACAACGACAGGTCGGTGGGCCGCGGCCGCCCGACGATGACCCGATCCGCGATCTCGACAAGCCGACGGGTGCCGATCCGGCAGGGGATCGTCTTGCCGCATGCCTCGCTGGCGCAGAATCGTGTCAGAAGGCGCGCCAGGTCGATCACGCAGGCCCGGTCGTCGGCGACGACCACTGAACCAGAACCGATGTGTGCGCCGGCCTCGCGGATCGGCTCGAAGTCGTAGGGCGTGTCGACGAGATCCGGCGGCAACAGGCCGCCGGATGGGCCGCCGACGAGGAGCGCCTTCATCCTTCGACCCACCGGCATCGTTCCGCCGAGCTGCACGATCTCTCCGATCGGCGTGCCGAGCGGCACCTCGGCGATCCCCTCGCCGGCAGGCGTTCTGACCCCGACGAGGATCGTGCCGCGCGCGTGACCGGCGCCGCTGGCCGCGAACGCCTCCGCCCCGCGGCGGATGATCCAGGCGACCGCGGCCAGCGTCTGGACGTTGTTGACGACGGTCGGCATGTCGTTGAGACCGCGCTCGGCCGGGTGCGGAGGTCGCTGCTCCGGCTGCCCGCGCCTGCCCTCGAGCGCCTTCAGGAGCACGGTCTCCTCGCCCAGCATGAACGCGCCCTGCACCGGACGGACAGTCATGGCCAGGTCGTGCCCCGATCCGAGCACGTCGAAGCCGATGAAGCCGGCTTCCTCCGCGGCGGCGATGGCCGCTTCGAGCCGGCGGATCGTCTCGGCCGCCTCCGTGCGGACGGCGACGATCGCTTCGGTCGCCCCGATCGCGAAGGCGGCGATGGCGGCGCCCTCGATCACCGCGTACGGGTCGTGCTCCATGAGATACCGATCCGTGCCCGCCGCCGGATCCGCACCGTAGCCGTTGGCAACGACGTACCGGCGGGGCGCCTCGGTCTCGGCTGCCGTCCGCCACTTATCCGCTGTCGGATAGCCGCTCCCGCCTCGGCCGCGAAGGCCGGATGCCTCGATCGTCGCGATGGTCCCGTTCGGACCGAGGTCGCGGATCGCGCGGCGGAGGCCCTCGAAGGCGCCGGCGGCGGTCGCCTTGTCCAGATCGGTTGGATCGGCGGCGCCAGCGCGTTCGAGCAGGATCGACGGCCACGCTGGCGGGGTGGTCAGCAGGTCCGGCATCAGTTGGACGCTCCGTGGCTCGACGTGGCCTGACTGCCGGCAAGCGCCGCGTCCAGCGCCCCCAGGTAGGTGAGCTCGGATGGCCGGTGCGCGTTGACCGCGGCCGTCTGTGCGGTGGCTGTCGGTGGCTCGAACCGCAGGTGCGCGTAGTAGCTCGCGGTACCGTAGATCATCGCGTACCAGGCGCCCGTCCGGTTGCTGATCCGCTTGAGAGCCGCCACCGGGAGGTAGCCATACGCGGTCTGCGTCGCCTCGAGGATCGCCAGCATGTGCGCGGGATCCTGGTCGAACTCCTCGAGGATCGCGTCGATGGAGGCGAGGTCGACCGCGGTGAACGGCCGGTAGGCGGGGTCGGGGACCGTTCGGCCTGATCGCCGCAGCGCCGATTCCTCGCGGCGTTCCCCGTATGTCTCAGGCGGCCCCCAGTGCACGTGGTAGCGGCCGCGGGTGTCCATGCCGCCCATGTCGATGCACTCGATCGGGCAGGCCTGGGCGCACTGGAAGCAGGTCTCGCACTTGATCGTGCCCCACTCGTCGTAGAGGAG
>JBKKCW010000100.1:0-6697 GCA_046712485.1 Candidatus Limnocylindrales bacterium | reverse complement strand
GGCTGACGATCAACGCCCTCAAGAGCGCCTTCGCGCCATTCGACGAGCGGCTGCGCCTGATCAACGAGGTGGTCAAACCGGGTTACGCACATCTCCGGGCCGAGCAGGCCCGGGTAGTCGTCTAGGGCACGTCCGGTCCGCACACGTCGTTGACACGGAACCAGTCCGTGGTCGTGTTGTGCCTGGCAGACTGCACCAACGGCTCGGAGGGGGCGCCGGGCGAGCGTAGCGACCATGTCTGCGGCCTGCCAGGCACGGATCCTGGGCAAGGACCGATACCCGTGGCCCTGGATGCGTGTTTGCCGACTGCCAGGCACAACATCACGAGCGGGACCGCTAACCCGCGGGCAGCGCCACCACGAACCTGCTGCCCCCGAAGCCGTTCGGCTCGAGGAAGACCCGCCCGCCCATGGCGTCCATCAGCCGACGAGCCGCGAAGAGCCCGATCCCGGATCCACGGCTCCGGCCGCGTCCTTCGATCCGCACGAACGGCTCGAATACGCTCTCCCAGTCCTCGACCGGCACGCCGGGGCCATCGTCGGTGACGTAGACCTGGATCTCGTCGCCGAGCTTCCAGGCGCCGATGCTGACGCCCTCGTCGGATGGCGCGTACTTCGACTCGTTCTCGAGCAGCTGTTCGAGCACTTGGCGGAACCGGGCTTCGTCGCCGATCGCGGTGAGCGGCGTGCTTGGCGGATCCCAGCGGATCGGGTGTGGCCGGAGGAGGAGCCGGAGCGTCTCGACCACGTCGCCGACCGCTGCGACTGCATCGAACGGGGCCCGGGACAACCCGGTCAGCCCCTCCCCGCGGACCGAGGCCAGGATCGAATCGACCTGGCGATCCAGCCGCCCGAGCTGTTCCGTTGCGGCGTCGCGCCAGTCGGTCGCCGCGGGAGTCGGTCCAGCCAGCGCCGCGTCCGCGAGCAGGTCGACGTACACGCGGACAACCGACAACGGGGTCCGCAGCTCGTGAGTCACGACCGACAGCAGCTCCGCCCGTGCCGCGTCGAGGGCCGTCAGCTGGGCCAGGCGCGCCTCGACCTCGGCCGTCAGGCGGCCCTTCTCGATGATTCCGGCAAGCAAGGCCGCGATCGTCTGCAGGAACTCGATCTCGTCGGGCCGGAACACGCGTAGCTCGATGGCCTGTACGTTGAGGGCGCCGACGACGTTCTCGTGCCACACCAGCGGCACGGACAACATCGCATGGAGGCCCTCGATGTCGAACCCGCGCACCCAGGAGAAGCGAGGATCGCGGGTCACGTCTGCGACGGCGATCGGTTGCCGGGTGGCGGCGACGCGCCCGGTGATCCCCTCGCCAAACGCGAGGCTCACGCGACCAACCTGCGTTCGGTCGAGACCGTTGGTGGCAGCCAGGGTCAGCCGCCTCCGATCTCGATCGGCGAGGTAGAACGAGCAGACCTCCACGCCCATCGCCGCCGTGGTCCGGTCCACGATCGTCCGCATCAACTCGTCCCAGTCGCGAGCCAGAGTCGCAAGCTGGGCGATCTCATGCAGGAACGCGAGTTCGCGGAGCCTCCGCTCGTCCGATGTTGGCTGGATCTCCTCGGTCGCCATGCGTTGGATCATGGTCTATCCGGGAGCTGGCCGGTGAGCGGCTCAGGAGGCGGGTGCGTGAACCTTCGCTACGTCGTCGATGATCGCGGCGAGCTCGGTCGGACGCGACCACATCGGCCAATGGCTGGTGGGCAGGTCGACCCAGGTCACGCTGCGCAATTCGGCGAGGCCGGCAAGGAAGGACGAATCGTCGTCCTTCGCGTAGGCCTTGTACTCTTCGGCCGAAAAGGCCGTGCAGATGACCGTGCTCGGGATGTCGAGGCGGGCATCGTTCGTCAGGTCGATGGCCTCGCGGAGCACACCTCCCGGCTCAGGCACCGATCGCCGACGGAATTCCTGCAGTTGTTCCTCGCTCAATCCGTCGAGGTTCTCATTTTGTGCGAGCTCGTCCGGCGGCGGCAGCGGTTTCTCGGCATCCCCGAACTCCGGATCCATCGCGCCTTTCCCGGGCCCCGTGTCCACGTAGACCATCGCCACGATCCGATCCGGCACGCGATCACTCGCGGCGTAGCCGGTGAAACCTGCCCCACTGTGGACCACGAGGACGACCGGCGATGCAGCCGAACGAACGGCGTCCACCACGGCGTTCACGTGATCGGATTGGGAGATCTCGGACCGGTCGGCGTCGGCGGATTCGAGCCCGGGCAGCGTCAGTGCCGTGACGTCATGGCCGTCGGCTCGGAGCGCCGACGCAACCTCATCCCAGGCCCACGCGCCAAGCCAGAACCCTGGAACCAGGATGATCGGCGCAGACGACATGCGTCGATGCTACCAAGCATCGCGAGGACGCAACGGCTGTGGTTTGCCGACCAGCCCGTGCATGCCTGTCATGTGAGGCGCTGTATGCTGCGCTGTATGAGCAGTATTCGGACGCAGGTTTATCTGACTCGAGATCAGCGTCGCAAGCTGGACGCACGAGCACGGCGCGAGGCAAAGACCCTCGCATCAGTGATTCGTGACGCCGTAGACGCATACACGCTCGAAGAGCCACAGGATGTTGATCGGGCGCTGGCTGCGACCTTTGGCGCCTCGCCCGATCTCAAGGTCCCGGCTCGCTCGGAATGGGATCGCGGCCTTGGCTGACGTGCTTGTCGACACTGATGTGTTCATCGATCATCTTCGCGGCTATCGCGCGTGCAACGGTGCCGCGGACCGGAGGGTGGAGGGCAGTGCGTTCGGTCGGCAGGCTGACCTGCCAGGTCAGCCGGCGGGGACGGCCTCCGGGTCGGTGACCTTGGTCGGCAGGTCGGCCAGGAGCGGGTCGGTCCAGGTCCACGCGGCGCCGTGGTGTTTGCCGACCGCGCCATGGCGGGCCGCCTCCACGCGGAGCGGCAGCCCGAAGATCTCGATGAACCCGACGGCCGACGCATGGTCGAAGGCGTCGCCTTCGTCGTAGGTCGCGAGCGACTTGTCGTACAGCGACAACGGGGAGCGGCGGCCGACGACGACGGCGCTGCCGTGATCGAGCCGAACCCGGACCTCGCCCGAGACCACCCGCTGCGACGAGGCGACATAGGCCCGCAGGTCGCGCGACAGGGCGCTGAACCACAACCCGTCGTAGATCAGCCGGGCCAGCTCGTCGGCGACGAGGTTGTCGAAGCGCAGCGTGTCACGCGACAGCGTCAGCCCCTCGAGCGCGCGGTGGGCCGCGTGCAGGATGGTCGCCGCCGGCGTCTCGTAGACCTCGCGGCTCTTGATCCCCACCAAGCGGTCCTCGACATGATCGACCCGCCCGACGCCGTGCGCGCCACCGAGCATGTGCAGCCGCTCGACGAGCTCGACGGGACCGAGGCGCTCGCCATCGAGCCCGACGGGCACGCCACCCTCGAACTCGATCAGCACCTCGACCGGATCGGGCGCGTCGGACGGCGCGACCGTCCACTCATAGGCGTCGGCCGGCGGCGTCGCCCATGGATCCTCGAGGACGCCGGTCTCGCACGACCGACCCCACAGATTGACGTCGATCGAGTAGGGCGAGGCCTTGGTGATCGGGATCTCGATCCCGCGTTCGGCCGCGTAGTCGATCTCCTGGTCGCGGGTCAGCCCCATCCCGACGCGCATCGGGGCGATCACCTCGAGCCCCGGATCGAGGGCATGGGTGGCGACGTCGAAGCGAACCTGGTCGTTGCCCTTGCCCGTGCAGCCATGCGCGACCGCGTCGGCGTCCTCGCGCTTGGCGACCTCGACGAGCAACTGCGCGATCAGCGGTCGCGCCAGGGCCGTGGCCAGCGGGTACGCGCCCTGGTAGAGGGCATTTGCCTGCAGATGCGGCCACACGAAGTCGGTCACGAACCGTTCCCGCGCATCGACGACGTAGGCTCGCGACGCCCCCGCCGAGATTGCACGAGCTTCGACGCCTTCGCGGAGCGACCCGCCACCCAGGTCGACGGTCAGCGTCACGACTTCGGCGTTGAACTGTTCGCGGAGCCAGGCGACGGCGACCGACGTGTCGAGACCACCGGAGTAGGCGAGGACGACCTTGTTCACGAGTTTCTGTGCCTCCGGATCAGCGGCGGATGGGGGTGGGTTCGGGCGCGAGCCCGATGGAGTCGTCGGGCGCGCTGAGGGCACCGAATCGCTCGAGCCAGCGCTCGAGCCGGGCCTCGTCGGCGAACAGGACCAGGAGGGTATTGTCGCCTGCGAGCGTGCCCTCCTGCTCCTCGAGCGTCGATTCGTCGATGGCCTGCGCGATCACGCTCGCGGTGCCCGGCGAACCTGTCAGGACGAGGGTCAACCCGCTCCGACCGATGCGCACCGGGATATCATCCAGGATGCGGCGAAGCTTCTCGTCCGACGGCGGCGTCTGGCGCGTCTCGGGGACGACGTAGACGTGGCCGCCGGCGCGGGCGGCCTTGTGCAGACCGAGTTCGGTGATGTCGCGGGACACGGTCGCCTGGGTGACCTCGAAGCCCTGCTCGTTGAGCGCGTCGACGACCTCGCGCTGGCTGCTGACCGGCCGCTCGAGGACGAGCTGGCGGATGGCGCGCTGGCGGAGCCGCTTGAGCTCGTGGCCGGCGTTCACGGCTCGCGGCGTGCCGATCACGCGACGCCTGCCCTGGCTTCCCGGCTGGCCATGATCCTGGTGCCAAACGTGGGATCGGTCAGCGCGCGCTCGAGGGCACCCGGCGCGGACGAGTCGGCGATGATCGCTTCCGCGCCTTCCCAGCCGAGTGCGGCGAGCGCGGCGCGGATCTTTGGCACCATCCCGCCGGCGATGACACCCGATGCGATGAGCGACTCGGCCTCGCCCGCGGTCAACGCATCGAGGCGCCGACCCGAAGCATCGCGTACGCCGTCCACGTCGGTCAGGAGCACGAGCTGGCGGGCGCCGAGCCCGGCCGCGATTCCCGCCGCCGCGTCGTCGTCATTGACGTTGCAGACGATCCCGTCCGCGTCGCGGGCGAGGGGCGCGACGACGGGCACCTGCCCACCGACGAGGATCGCGTCGAGGAGGTCCCGCCGCAAGCCGACCACGCTCGCAACGAGGCCCAGGTGCTGGATCCGTTCGGCGATGAGCAGACCACCATCGACGCCCGACAGGCCGACCGCGTCCACCCCGAGATCGCGTAGCCCGGCGACGAGCTCGCTGTTGACAACCCCACGCAGGACCGCGGCGGCCACCTCGAGCGATTGGGCGTCGGTGACTCGCAGGCCACCCTCGAACCTGCTCGGCACACCCAGGCGCTCGAGCCACTCCGTGATCCGCTTCCCGCCGCCGTGGACGAGCACGACCGGACGTCGCCGCGTGATCGCCGCGACTTCGTCGAGGACATGGCGCTGGTCGGCGATTGTCGTCCCACCCAGCTTGACGACGAGGATCTCACTCATTGGCGCGCTCTCACGGTCGCCGACTGGACGGCGCATGCGAGCGTTGCCCGCTCCGCCGTTTCGCTCACGTACTCCACAGTGCGTTCGCTCGCTTGCTCGCGGTCGCCTTCGCCTGCGCTCGCCCAGGCGTCGAAACCTCGGTTCATGTGGTGTACTCAGCGTTCTCGATCACGTAGGTTTCCGTGAGATCGCAGCCGAAGGCTTCGCCCGAACCTGTCCCGAGACCGAGATCGAACTCGAATACGACCTCCGATCCCTCCATCGCCGACCGCGCCGCAGCGCGATCGAAGTCGAGCGGACCGTCGGCCGCACCATCGAAGACGGGGTGGCCGGCGATCCAGATCCTGAGCTTCGAAGGGTCGAGCGCCGCGGGCGTTCCGGCTCGACGCGCCGCCTCGGCCGGGGGTAGCCCGGCAGCCTCGAGAACGGCGAGTGACGGCAGGACGGCATTCCCGGCGGCACCGGCGAGCCGGCCCCAGTTCGGGTCCCGGCCGTGGGCCGCCGCCTTGACTAGGCTGGATGACACGACAGCTCGGGCAACCGCCCGGGCGTCGGCCGCGTCCCGGGCGCCGCGGACCACCGTGGTGATCAGGGTCGTCGCGCCTTCGCCGTCCGCTGCCTGCTGGCGGGCGAGGTCGCGCGCGACGGCTTCGACCGCCGCGCTGAACCGCCGCGCCGCGTCGGTCCCGGGCTCGACCCGCGGCGCGTTCGCGGCGCCCGAGGCAAGCAGGAAGACGGTGTCGTTCGTGCTCGTGTCGCCATCGACGGTGAGCTGGTTCCATGTTCGTGCGGCGGCGGGCCGCAGCAGCCCCCACAACGTCTCGGGCGCGGCGATGGCATCGGTCAGGAGCACTGACAGCATCGTCGCCATCTGCGGGTGGATCATCCCGACGCCCTTGGCGATCCCGCTGACCGTGACCGTGGCCGCGGACCCGTCGGCGCCCGGCAGGTCCACGGTCGTGGTCGCGATCTTGGTCACCGAATCCGTCGTCCGCAGCGCCTCCGCGGCAGCCTGCAGTCCGGCATCCTCGCTGGTCAGCGCCGGGACCAGGGTGGCGAGCCCGGCTGCGACTCGGTCGAGCGGGAGCCGGGTCCCGATGATCCCGGTCGACAGGTGCAGGGTGTGAACGACCGACGTGCGCGTCGCCCGCGCGAGCAGACCGGCGATTTGGAGTTGATCGTCGTCGCCCGCAGGACCGGTGGCCGCGTTTGCACTGCCGCTCGTGGAGATGATCGCCTCCGCGGTGCCAAACCCACCTCGGGCGTCCCCCGATGTCGCGGCGAGGTGCGCCTT
>JBKKCW010000099.1:0-7329 GCA_046712485.1 Candidatus Limnocylindrales bacterium | reverse complement strand
ATGTTAGGTACGAGTGAATCCCCAATTCCCATGTATCGCGAAATGCTTTCACCTGCTCCGGTTGTCTGGTGGCATCCGCGACCTTCCCATCTTTAACATCGCGCTTGCGCGTGCTGACTTGCCAGTTGCTGCCGAACTTGATGCCGTACGGCGGGTCGAGGTAAATCGTCTGGACCTTGCCCTTCAGGCCCTCCTTCTCGGCGAGGCTCGTCATCACGAGCAGGGAGTCGCCGAGGATCATCCGGTTCGCCCACTTGCCGGGGTGGCGGTAGAACTCGACCTTCTCCTGGAAGCTGAGGTCTGTGTACGGCGCGAAGAAGCCGAGCTGCTGCTCAGTCTGGCGGCCCTCACTCTCGGCGCGGAGCTCCTCGATGAGCGCGAGCGGATCGATCGTCTCCCCGATGTAGATCGGGACAGCCGGGACCTCGAGGTCCTTCGAGTCCTGCTCGTCCTTGCCCTTCCAGACGAGCTGCGGGTCGAGGGTCGGGTCGCGTGGGTAGCGCACGATCGCGGGCCTCTTCTCTTCGGGGCGGGCGAACGACTCGAGCTCGGCGGTCGGGATGTTCGGACGCGTGTCCGCGTGGCGTGTGGCGCGGACGGGCGTTGCGGCCTTCTGCCGCATCTTCTCAGCCATCGCTCACTTGCCAATCAACCCCTCGAAGGACCTCGTCAATCGCTGGCGCGACCAGTGGCCACGTGGCTGCAAGCCGGTCGACGATGCCCTCGATCCATGCAGTCGGCGCCTGCCACCAATCACGCTCCGATGTTAGAAATCCCCCAACGGGCCACACTCCTTCGAGCGGAATCTTGTAGCCAAGATCCTGAAGCCGCAGCCGGTCGACCACGGACACCAGGCGAGTACGAGGTTCGACCAGCGAGGGTGGATCGGCCCACCAAAACACGCCCATCTTCGGGCGGTTTGCGCCGAGCGGATCCACGGAGCGAATCGTCCATTCCAGCACGAGTCCGACGGACCTCGGCCACTGTTCATGGCGGGCGAGGATTCGTTCCCACTTGTCGTCGTCGCGCCGGCCGACGAGGACGCGATTGTCGTGGGCCAGAAGGCCTTCCTCGATCTGCGGTTGCGATCGCGCAAGCAGCTCCCCGGTGGCGGCAATGGCATCAGGCTCGATGGCCGCCCACATCTTGATGTCCTCTCGATTCCGCAGGTAGAAGCGGATTCGTTCGTCTGCGAAGGGATCGCTCGTCACGGCGCGACTGCCCGGTTCAGGCTTGCCAGATATTGAGTCGCCGTCGAGTGCCCGATTGAAGTCGGAGACCCGGCACCGCCGAGCGCCCACTCGACGGTGTCACGAAGGTCGGCATAGCTCATCGTCCGCCACGCGGCCTTCGCCGCCTCGGAGGTCGCTGTCACGGGCGGTCGCCCAGTTGGAGTAAGGAAAACCCAGCGTGTCATGCCCGGCTCGCCAGCCCATGCCCAAAACAGGCGCTCGCATTGCTCAGACTGCTCTCCAGCATCGAGCTTGTTCTCGATCAACACAGTCAGACCTTCGCCGCGAAGGACGATGTCGGCGCGCGCTACACGATGAGTTCCCGCGTCATCCAGCGCCGATCCGGTCGCTTCGATCTCGACGTACACGGGACCTGAGCGGAGGAGCGCTTCGCCCGGCCAGAGGTGGTCAAGGAACCCGATCAGGAACCTGCGACCGAGGCCATGTCGGTTCGTTGGCACCAGCAGCCACCCAATGAGCCGGCTGTGCGATAGCTCGTCACGTTGCCGCCCCAGGACGCTCAGGAGGTCGCTCGGTCCGGAAGTCCACAGGCCGGCATCGATCAGGCCATCGGCCTCGCGCTTGACATCAGCGAACCGCTCGTTCGACAGCGGCGGAACGCGAGTCATCGCCAGCCATTCGGCGCGAATGGCGTCGAAGCGCTCGTTATCGCCCGACGTCATCGCGGCTTGAGCTCCGCGGCAGAAAGCCCCTGCTTGTCGAAGTCCTCTCGGATGATTCGGACCACCGTAGCGGCCTGCCTGACTGCGGTGGCCGACTGGATCGGGGTGACCGGCTCGATGTCGTCTGGGTAGCGACTCTCGGACGCGTATCGGGACAGACGGGCCAGGTCGGGGAAGCGGCGTTTGACGCGCCAGTGCGACGCGAGTCTATTTCGAAGGTCGTCCAGGTCGTGCACTCTCGGGGGATCGATGCCGTCGAGGATCAGCGCCGCCTTGATTGCCTTCTCGGCCGCCTGTTGGGCGAGATTCGCGACGATCCGGGGCCGGACGCGGCGTCCAGGTTGAGATCGCGCTGCTTCCAGATCGCCGAGGGCGTAGGCCAGCCACATGAGTGCGTCGCCGCTGCGCTCATCGTCCATAGACGATCAGGCCCTCTCGGAGGGCGTCGGCCATCGCGGTGCCCGCCATCGGATGTGCGATGTCCCGTTCGGATGCCACCAGGATGTCTTTAGCGAACGGTGCTGACCGGAGCAGGCTCGCAATTTCGATGGCGCGCTCTCGGCGGTCGGCGACGGCGTCGAACGTCACGAGCAGGTCGACATCGCTGTCACCACCGGCGTCACCCCGCGCCTGGGACCCAAATAGGATCACGCGCCTCGGTCCAAATCCGTCCACGATCGCCTGGATGGTCGATCGCCATGCGGCACGGATCGCTGGATCACGAATCGTTTCCGGGACCGATGGCTGCCGTTCGACAAGCGTCCGAGCGGAGCGCACCAAATCGGCAGCCCGTCGCCGACCGAGCGTCCAATCCGCAACCTCGCGCAGCGCAGCACGTGGTGCTGTAGGTCTGAATACGACCGGTCCTCGGCGCGTCTCACGTCGGACGAGCGCGTCAGCCTCGAGCGTCCGCACGGCTCGCTGAACTGTCGAAATTGGCATCCCCGCGATCCCGGCCAGCTCCGTAAGGGTGGCCCGGGCGGTTTCATCGAGGACCACGATCACCGCCGCGACCGGTTCGGAGAGCACGGCCGTCACACCGCGATGATCTACGCAATTTGCGTAAACGTCAACGGGCGTGGCCGGCTTAGGACGGATCTTCTCAGCCATCCCTCACCTGGGACTCACCGGCTCGACCGGGGCGAGGTCCCGGAACGGGTTCACGACCTCGACCGAGCCATAGCGACGTCCATCGGCGAGGTCCTCTGACAGGAGAACGGGGCAGTTGGCCGCTGCCGCCGCGACGAGGATGAGCGCATCCCAATAGGACACTTGCCACTCTGCGTGGCCGTTGATCGCCTCGTTGACGAGACCGACGTCGATCGGCACAACCGGCAGCTGCTTCATCTGCTCGACGAACGCACGTCCTTCCGCCGAGCTCATGGCGCCGCTCAACTTCCCGGTGACCGTGGCGTAGAACTCGCCCAGCACCTGGACCGAGACGACATAGTCCTTGTCCGGGCCGGCAGCGAGGATCTCGAGCGCCCGCGCCTGCTTGGCTGGATCAGCGGTGTCGACCGCATACACCCAAACGTTCGTGTCGATGAATGCCCGATCGATCACTGCTCGTTCAGGTAGCGGGGCCGCTCGTACAGGTCCTCGCGCCGCCAGGTACGCCCAAGCGGACCGCTGCTCGCCGTCGACCTCGCGGCCAGTTCAATGAAGCCTGACAGGCCCGACGCCGTCTGGCCCAGACCAGCGTAGCGATGAAGGTAGTCGCTGACGACGGCGTTCACGGATGTCCCCTGCTCGATTGCCCGGATCCGTGCGCGCTTGAGGACGCGCTCATCGATGGTGACGGTCAGGTTCGCCATGTCATAGCCTCGTGTAGCACGACATCAGTGTAGCACGGGCCACCCAGACGTCCGCGCCGGCATTCACGCGGTCGCCTCGGCCAGCCGCGAGCCGAGATAGCTCGCGCGGATCTGGTGCTCGGCGTCCCACGGGTCGATGACTTCGAGGAACGCCCAGCGGCCGAGCCCGCCCCAGTTGTTGACGGCCACGGTCCAGAGCTGACTGGTGGTGTCCACCTTTGCCTGCTTGTCCTTCCGGGCCTCGCCGCTTACCTCGAGCAGCAGCGTGAGCAGGTCGTCAGGGCCGGTCGATGCCGGGTCGCGCAGGCGGATCAGGAAGTCCGGGACGTAGTTGCCGGCGCGACCCTCGTAGGTGTACGGGATCTTGAGGTTCAGGCCCTGGTTCTTGGCGTACGTGACCACCTCCGGCATGTGTTCGAGGACGTCCGCGAGCTTCGACTCCCACCTCGATTCCTCGGGCATCAGGTTGAGGTGGCTCTTCGTGGTCTGGTAACAGGTCTTCGTGGTCTCGAACCGGACATCATCTGTGGATCCGATCGCCTCGTAGGCGCGGAGGGTCGGCACCAGGCGCTTCTCGCCACGGGTGCCCGCGACGATCGCCCGATGGATCCGGTCGGCGGCCGCGTGTGAATACTCGACGAACAGGAGCATCTGCGGGAACGCGCCGTCCTTGAGGTACGGCGTCACGTACTCGGCGATCCAGCGTTGGGTGATCCGAACGAGCTGCGGGAAGAGCCACGGCTTGTCGGCGCCATCGTCGTCCCGAAAGTGGTTGTCGAGCGTGCGCTTGGCGATTGCGAACACGACCGTCTGCATCCGGACGCCGCTGAGGTCCACCGTGTGGATGTCGCGCTCGCCGACGATCGGATCCAGGTCCGTTCGGGTGGCGACTTCCGCCGTGGAGAGCTGGAGGACCGAGGATTTGTCGAAGGTGGCCTCGATGTGCTCCGTCGGCATCTCGTAGCGATACCCGGTGAGGCGCGGGAATTCGATTCGCAGGTCGGCCCGCTCTGGTAGCGCACGGACCTCGCGGATCGCCTTGGCGACCTTGACCCTGCCCTTCCCGGAAACCGACAGGAAGCTGAACGGAACGCCGTACACCTCGGCATACTCGGGATCGAAGAGGCCGTTCTCGTTGGCGTCGTACGAGGCTCTTCGAAGCGCGCGACCTACGACCTGCTCGCACAGGAGCTGCGTCCCGAACGCCCGGATGCCGAGGATGTGGGTGACGGTGTTGGCGTCCCAGCCCTCGGTCAGCATGGCCACCGAGACGACGCACCGAACGTGCTCGCCGAGACGGCCGACCTTGCCGACCGTGTTCATCACCTCGCGGAGGATCTCCTCGTCGGTGATCTCGTCGGCGCTGCGACCCGGAAAACGGATGACGTACTCGTGCTTGAACCGCTCGATCTCGGCGGCCGCAGCCTTGCGAAAGGCGGGGTCCAGCGCGTCACCTCGGTCGAGCTGCGCGGAGTCGACGAGGATCGTGTTCGGTCGGTCGCGGTAGCGGCCGTGCTGCTCGTTGCTGAACAGCGGCAGATTGCCCGGGACGACGACGCTCGAGCCGTCGGGCAGGTCCTTCTCCCAGCCGGCGATCCAGTCGCTGACGAGCTTTGAGGTCGCTGTGTTCGAACAGACGACGATGAACACGGGCGGCGTGCCCATCCCGGCGTCCGCCCATGCCTGGTGGCTACGCTCGTAGTCGGCGTACAGCGAGCGGAGAGCACCTTCGAGCTCCTTGGGGATCACCGGCAGGCCATCGATCGGCGTGTCCTTGATGCCCTTGCGCGGCAGCGCGTCGCGGACGCGGAGCCAGAGGTCGCGGTACATGGGCCCCGTGCCGGTCATGGAGTCGTCGCTGACCGGGACGCGCGGGATCTTGACGATGCCGGACTCGATGGCGTCCATGAGTCCAAAATCGCTCACCACCCAGGGGAAGAGCGTGCCCTCCGCGTAGCCCGAGCCCTTCAGGAAGAAGGGCGTGGCGCTGAGGTCGTAGACAGCGCGGACGCCAAGCTTGTCGCGGACGGCCTGGACGCCGCTCAGCCAGACTCGTGCCTCTTCGAGGTCCTTGTTCGCGAGCGCCCGCTCGTCGGCATCGAGCGCCCCTTCCTGGGCATCCTCCTTGGGTGCCGGGGCGTAGCAGTGGTGGGCTTCGTCGTTGAGCACAACGATGTTCTTCGCGTTGCCGAAGACGCGGCCGACACGTCGGACCATCTCGGCCGGTGTCTCGCGGAATCTGTCGTCGTCCTCGAACCCGGAGAGGATCTTCTTGGTGAGGCTGGCCGCCTGGATCTTGTCGCGTCGCAGGAAGGCATGGAAGTTGGTCACCAGGATCGTGGCCGACTGGAGCCGATCGAGCTGTTCGGGGGTGACGAGGTCGAGCGCCCGGTAGAAGTTGCCGGTGTCGTTCGGGTAGAGGACGCGGAGCCGGTCGCGAATGGTGATCCCGGGCGTGACGACCAGGAAGCGATCGCTGAACCGCCGATCCTGCGGGTTGGCCGCCTTGTTGAGCGCCTGCCAGGCGATGAGCATCGCCATCAGCACGGACTTGCCCGATCCGGTGGCCATCTTGAACGCGAAGCGCGGCAGGCCGCCGTTGTGGGTGGCGTTCTGCTGGCGGATCTGGTTGAGGGCGTTGGTGTCGCCCATCCTCTCCGCTGCCTCGGTCAGGTAAATCGCGGTCTCGGCCGCCTCGAGCTGGCAGAAGAAGAGCCACCGCTCGCGGTCCTCGTCGCGCCAGTGGTCGATCAGGTCGCGCGTGGTCGAGGTGATGTGCGGGTAGTCCTGGAGGCGCCAGCGGGCGACCGCCTGGCGGATCTCGTTGACGATCTCGTTGGGCTGCTGCTTCTTCGGGCCCCCGAACGCGTCAATCGTCAGCTGGCCGGAGAGCTTCTTGGGTCGCGCAACCGGGACGAAGAACTCGCTTGGACGGCGGCGAGGCTCGATCTCGCCGGTCACCGTTCCGTCCGCCGTCGTCACGAAGTGCTGGACGGGCTCGACGTACGGCGAGTTGATGACCGGGTTCTCGATTGGGCCCTTGGCCACGCGCGCTCCCCTCCCCCGCCGACCGGCTCGCGGTCGATCAAGAGGCACTATACCTATCGCGAACCTGCAAGCGACAGGCCAGGCCCGAGAGTCTCGAGCCTGGCCTACTCACTCAGTCGTTGCCGCTCTTGCCTCGCCCGCCGATCTGCCCGCGGATCTCGCCACCAGGGAACGCCGCGGTGTGGACGTTTGCGTAGGTGACGCCCGCGCGCATCGCCTTGAGCACCGAGCCGAGGTCGCCCGCCGCCATGCCCTGAGCTGCGACACCCGGAAGAGCCGCGACGTCGCCGGCATTGACGGTGCCGGTGATCGGGACGCCGGCGGCCGGACAAGCGGGCTTGCCGCCACCGCCGCACAGCCAGACGACGACGCCGCCGTTGACGCCGGCCTGAGCGAAGTGGATATGCGCCGCTCCAGCCGGCCCGCTGAGACCGGTATACGTGAGCGTATAGGTGAGGACTGTGCCGGCCGAGTTGACGCTGGCCTTCAGTCTCCCGTCCCCGCTGGTGTTGACGGCGGGTACCTCCTGGTAGCCGGTCAGCCGCGCCTTGA
>JBKKCW010000098.1:0-15986 GCA_046712485.1 Candidatus Limnocylindrales bacterium | reverse complement strand
GGGTCAGCCCGAGCAGGCCGGCAACGAGCGCCAGCCCGAACCACAGGGCCCCGAGAGCGTCCAGGCGCCCCTGCCGCCGGGGTGTCTCCCAGCTCGGCGACGCGGCCCAGGCAAGCGTGAGCGCGGCCAACCCGATCGGGACGTTGAGATAGAACACCCAGCGCCAGGCGGGCACCAGCGCGGCCACGATCGGGTTCGTGTCGCCGACGCCGCTGAGCCCAAGAGCGGCATCGGCGTGGATGGAGCTGAGGATCACGGCGCCGGCACCGGCCCGGCCGCCATGCCCAGAAAGGTGAGCGCGCCGATGACCCCGAGCGCCCGGGGTCGCGCGGCGCCCGAGAACAGGTGCGACGCCGCCGCCGTCCCGACCGGCACGAGGACGCCACCGCCCACGCCCTGAACCAGCCGGGCCGCGATCAGCTGGTCGAGATCCTGGGCGGCTCCCGCCAGCGCTGAACCGGCCACGAACACGATCAAGGCCGCGATGAACAGGCGCTTGGCGCCCCACAGGTCGGCGAGCCGGCCGGCCAGCGGCATCATGACGATGTAGACGAGCAGGTAGCCATTGATGATCCAGCTCGCCTTGCGCAGCTCGATCCAGGCAGACGCGCCGGTCGGATCGGCGAGGTCGGCGAGGATCGATGGCAGGGCAACGGCGGTGATCATCAGCTCGAGCCCGGCCAGAAAGACGCCGGTCCCGAACACGATCAGGAGCACGAACGCTGCGCGTCGGTCCATCCACGGAGTGTAGGTGGGCGCGTTGCCGAGTGCCGTCATGCGCGCCCGGACGCAGCCACGCAGGACACGAGCCCTTGACAGCCACGGCAATCGCGCCATAGCATCAACGCCGATTGATATAAACCGTGGTTGATGTGACTACGGTCAACGGTCTACGCAGCGGAGTCCCCCGCCCTGTCTCCCACCCGAGCCCACGTCCGGAGCACGATCGCCGCGGCCATCTCGCAGCCCGACGACCTGCGGCAGCTGCGACTCTTTCACAAGGCCATGGCCGACGTGAACCGTCTCCGGATCGTCCGACGCCTGGCGTCGGGAGCGGCCACGGTCGCAGAGCTGACCGCACACGTCGGGCTCTCCCAGCCGCTCGTGTCGTGGCACGTCGGTCGGCTGCGAGCTGCCGGTGTGGTGGAGACGCGGCGCAATGGCCGCGAGACCGTGTGCAGCCTCCGCCCGGAAGCCTTTGACGAATTCGCCGCCCAGCAACGGGCGATCCTCGGCTTCGCCGGCTGATCCATGGCCATCTCGAACGACTCCCGAACTCGGGTCAAAAAGGTGTTCGAGCCGATCGCCCTTGGCATGGGCCGGCTCGGACTGACGCCGGACGCCCTGACGTTGATCGGTTTTGCGATCACTGTCGTTGGGGCGATCCTGATTTCGCAGCAGCTCTGGCTCGCCGGTGGCGTCGTCGTCCTGCTCGGCGGCATCTTCGACTTGTTTGACGGAACTCTCGCCCGGGCGACGGGCAAGGTCAGCAACCTGGGCGCCTTCATGGACTCGGTCTTCGATCGCGCCGGGGAAGCCATCGTTTATGTCGGGATCGTCGTCGGGTGCGCGTTCGCAGGTTTCGCCGAGGGCGCGATCTACGCGGCCGCGGCCATGGGCGCTTCCTTCATGGTCAGCTACACGCGCGCCAGGTCAGAAGGACTCGGCTTCACGAGCGGGACACGTATGGCCGCGATCGGGATCATGCCGCGCGAGGTCCGACTCGTCATCCTCTGCCTCGGCCTCATCCTTGCCCCCACGCCTGTCTACGAGGCCCTGCCCGGCAACGCGGCATGCTTCGGACCCTGTGACTTTCCGCAGGGCGGAGCGCTGATCGTGGCACTAACGGTCATCGCCGCCGGCGCAACCATCACGACCATCCAACGGATCCTCCATGTCCGCAATCAGGCACGGACAGCATCAAACCCGAACCCATAGGCAGGAGAGCACGACGTGGCCAAGAACGGAAGCAACGGCAAGAACGGCGCGACGCCGAGCAACACGTGGGCCGGTGCCGGCCGCCGCAAGGACGGCAAGATCCGGGTCGCGATCGTCGGCGTCGGGAACTGCGCCAGCAGCCTCGTCCAGGGCCGCTACTACTACGAGAACGCCAAGAAGGACGACTTCGTCCCGGGCCTGATGCACGTCGATCTGGGCGGCTACCACGTCCGCGACATCGAGTTCGTCGCTGCCTTCGACATCGACAAGAACAAGGTCGGCAAGGACCTGTCCGAGGCGATCTACACGAAGCCGAACAACACGTACACGTTCCAGCAGGTCGCGCCCACCGGCGTCATCGTCGAGCGCGGGATGACCCACGACGGCCTCGGCAAGTACCTCTCCCAGGTCATCGAGAAGGCGCCCGGCCCCACGGCCGACATCGTCGGCATCCTCAGGGAGCGCGAAGTCGACGTGATGGTCTCGTACCTCCCGGTCGGCAGCGAGCAGGCGACAAAGTGGTACGTCGAGCAGGCACTCCAGGCCGGCGTGGGCTTCATCAATGCGATCCCCGTGTTCATTGGTCGCGAGCCGTACTGGCAGCGTCGCTTCGCCGAAGCGGGCCTCCCGGTCATCGGTGACGACATCAAGAGCCAGGTCGGCGCGACGATCAGCCACCGCGTCCTGACCCGCCTGTTCATGGACCGCGGCGTGCGCCTGGACCGGACGTATCAGCTCAACTTCGGCGGCAACACGGACTTTCTCAACATGCTCGAGCGAGAGCGCCTGGAGTCCAAGAAGATCAGCAAGACCAACGCGGTCACCTCCATGCTCGACTACGACATGGATCCCGACGACGTCCACGTCGGTCCGAGCGACCACGTGCCGTGGCTGCTCGATCGAAAGTGGTGTTACATCCGGATGGAGGGCACGACCTTCGGCGACGTGCCACTCAACGCGGAGCTCAAGCTCGAGGTCTGGGACAGCCCCAACAGCGCGGGCGTCATCACGGACGCGATCCGCTGTCTCAAGCTCGGTCTCGACCGCGGCCTGACCGGGACGCTCGTCGCGCCGTCGAGCTACTTCATGAAGAGTCCGCCGCACCAGATCCACGACGACATCGCGTTCAACCGGGTCGAGGCGTTCATCCGCGGGGACGACAACGAGACGCTCGTCGGCACCGAAGTCCCGGCCAAGCGCACGCTGAAGCGCCTTGCCGGTACCAGGGCCAAGGTCGCCAGCGCCGCCAGGTGACGTCGCAGGAACACCGCCTGGAGGCGCCCCACCGGCGTGGCAAGGCGAGTAGCGGCAAACCGGCTCGGCGCGTCGCCGGGCCACGGCTTGTCGAGCGCAGCGCCGTCGCCGGCTACAGGGCCACGAGCTGGCTGCTGTCGGTGCTGCCGTCGGGGCCCGCCCGGGCGGTGATCGGTCGGATGTCGCAGCTGTCCTACCTGCTGTGGCCGGCCAAGCGGCGCTGGTCGAACCAGAACTTCGGCCACGTCCTGGGCTTGTCCCCGGATGATCCGCGCGTCCGGCGGCTGGCCATGCGCGCGTATCGCGAGTACGGCCGCTATCTCGTCGAGTTGATGCGCCTCCCGTCGATGTCGCCCGAAGAGGTGGGTCTGCTGGCCAGCGACATGGATGTGGATGAGATCAAGCGGCTCTGGCGCGACGCCCCGGGCGGCGGCCTGATCTTCGCCGTCGGACACGTCGGCAACAACGAAGCCGTGGCCGCCGGCATCGCCCACCATGGCATGCCGATCAGCGTGGTGGCCGACGACTCGTCGTTCCCCGAGCTCTACGATCTCCTCCGCCGGCAACGCGAATCGTGGGGCGTGCGGGTCATTGCCTGGCGGAACCTTCGTGAGATCTTTGGCGTGCTCCGACGCCGCGAGATGCTCGCCCTGCTGATCGACTGGGGATATCGCAGCGATGGGATCCCGGTTCGGCTGTTCGGGGCCTGGACGACGTTGCCCGCCGGCCCCGCGACGCTCGCCGCCAAGACCGGGTCGCGGATCCTTCCGATCGCGATCCGGCGCCTTGCAAACGGTGGGTTCTCCGTCACCTGGGCGCCGCCGATCGACGTCCCACCGGGCGACCACGCGGCGCTCCAGCGGGCGACCCAGGCGATGGCCGATGCGCTGGCGTCGACGATCGCGAGCGCGCCCGAGCAGTGGTACAGCTTCAAGCCGATCTGGCCGGCCGGGGCCGCCGAGGCGGCCGATCTCGAGCGCCGGGCCGAGGTGATGCTGGCCGGCCGAGCCGACCCTGGCCCGGGCCGCGGACTGCCTCGTGACGAAGCCGACAGCGCCGAGGGTGGTGGCCTCGCGTGACCCTTCGGACCCGCGCGTTGATCACGGCCTCGTGGCTGGCCTGCCACCTGCCGGAGGCACCGCTGGTCATGCTTGCAGATCTGATCGGCGAGGGATGGTACCGAGCCGCACCTCGACGGGCCGCCCAGGCGCGCCGCAATCTCGCTCGTGTCTGCGCGGCCCTCGCCGCGAGCGAACGGGGCACCGCCGCGGTCCGGGCAGCGGTCGATGACCCGCGCGCGCTCGAGCGTCTCGTTCGCGCGGCGTTCCGGCATGGGGCGCGCTACTACCTCGAGGTCGCACGGACACCCGCTCTCCGTGCCGGCGACCTCAGCGGCAGGCTCATCGTCGAGACGCCCGAGGTCGTCGAGGAGGCGTTCTCGACCGGACGGGCGGTGATCTTCGTTGGCCTGCACTTCGGTGCAATCGAGCTCCCGGGGGTCTTCCTGGCGTCCCGGGTCGGCGGTGCCGTGGCGCCCATGGAGACGGTCGACGACCCGGGGCTGCAGGACTATTTCGTGCGGACCCGCGGTGCGATGGGTATCCGGATCGTCGGCTTGCGGGAGGCCCGACGCGAGCTCCTCACGGCGCTGCGTGAGGGCACGTCCGTCGGGCTGGTCGGCGATCGGGATCTCACCGGCGGGGGGCTACCGGTCACGCTCTTTGGCGCCCCGGCGAACCTGCCGCTCGGGTCTGCCATGCTGGCAGTCGAGAGTGGTGCGCCGGTTTACGTCGTGGGCGTCCGGCGGACCGGGATCGGCCGCTACCGCGGTCGACTGGAACCGGTCGCAGTCCCGGCCGAGGGCACGCGGCGCGAGCGGGTGAGCGCCACCATGATCGGGCTCGCGGCCGCGTTCGAGCGAGTGGTGGCCGTCGCGCCCGACCAGTGGTGGGCCGTCTTCTTCCCGATCTGGCCCGATCTGGAGGCTGCGGTCGCGCCTGCTCCTCGCGTGGAGGCCGCGACATGACGAGGGACGCCGATCCGCGGGGCCGGGCAGACCTGCACATCCACACCGTGGCCAGCGACGGCACCGCCACCGTGGAAGCGATCCTCGACCACGTTGAACGAAACACCGAGCTCGACGTGATCGCCGTCACCGACCACGAGCGAATCGACGCGGCGCTCGCCGCCCGGGCAATGGCCGTCGATCGCGGGCTCGGTGTCGAGGTCATCGTGGGCGAGGAGGTCACAACGCTCGGCGGCCACCTCCTGGCGCTGTTCATCGAAAGTCCCATCCGGCCCTACCGGTCGCTCCGGGCGTCGATCGCTGCGGTTCACGAGCGCGGCGGGCTCGCGATCCCGGCCCATCCGCTCGTGCCGTATCCGCTGTGCGCGCAGGGCTGGGTCCTTCGCCGCCTCCTCGACGATCCGGACGAAGCCGTCCGCCCCGACGCGATCGAGACGTTCAACCCGACAACGCTGGGCAAACCATGGCACGCTCGCGTGACTCGATTTGCCGACGAGCACGGCCTGGCCCACGTCGGCAACAGCGATGCCCATGCACTCTCGGCGATCGGCACGGGCTGGACCACGTACCCGGGCCACGGTGCCGGCGACCTGCGCCGCGCGATCGCGGCCCGCGCGACCGAGCATGGGGGCGCGTTCCACCCGACGGTCGGGCAGCTGGAGACGTTCGGGCAGCAGATCCGCAAACGTGGCCGCGATGCCCGTGACGAGCTGCGCGGCCGGATCCGCCGAGACGGCACCGGCCGCGATCACGGCTACCCTGGCGGCCGCCTGCGTCCGCCCCAATTCGAGCGCGAGCGGGGCGGTCCCTCGTGAAGATCGGCCTCGTCTGCCCGTACATCTATCCGGAGTCTGGCGGCGTCGCCCAACACGTCCGGTTTCTGTACGAGAACCTGCGGACGCGCGGTCACGACGTCCGGATCATCACCGCCAGCCACGGCCCGCAACGCGCCTCGGAGGGCGACATCCTGCGGATCGGCGTGGGGTTCTCCATGCCCACGAACGGTTCAGTCGGGACCCTCACCTTCTCGCCGCGCTACCTCGGCCAGGTCCGCGAGCTCCTCGCCCGCGAGCGGTTCGACCTGCTCCACTTCCACGAGCCGTTCGTGCCGTTCCTGTCGCTCTTCCTGCTGCGCGAGTCACGCAGCGTCAACGTCGCGACGTTCCATGCCTACGCGGGCTTCTCGCCGTCGTACGAGCTGGGCAGCCGGATGATGCGCGGGCACGCCTCGCGGCTGCACGGCCGGATCGCGGTCAGCGCGGCGGCTCGCCATTTCATCGACCGGTTCTTTCCGGGGGATTACAAGGTGATCCCCAACGGGGTGGACGTGCCCCGGTTCGCGGCCGCGGTGCCCATCGCGCGCTGGCAGGACGGTACGCCAAACGTCCTGTTCGTTGGCCGATTGGAGCCGCGCAAGGGCGTCCTCGATCTCCTCAAGGCCCACCGGATCCTGCGCAAGACGGGCTCGGGCAACCGGCTGCTGATCGTCGGGTCCGGTCCGCAGGAACGCGAGGCGCGCCGCTACGTCGCCACGCGAGGACTCCAGGAGGTCGAGTTCCTCGGCCGGGTCTCGGACGACGAGAAGGCCCAGCTGTTCCGAACCGTGGACGTCTTTGCGTCGCCCGCCACCGGGGGTGAGTCGTTCGGCATCGTGCTGCTCGAGGCGATGGCCTCCGGTGCCCCGATCGTCGCGTCCGACATCCACGGCTACAAGGGCGTCGTCCGTCGGGGTCGCGAAGGCCTGCTGGTGCCGCCCCACGAACCCAAGGAGCTCGCCCAGGCCATCGCGAGGCTGCTCGGCGATCCCGAGCTACGGGCCGAGATGAGCGCCGCCGGCCGGCTGCGAGCGGAGGCATTCAGCTGGCCGCGCGTCGCCGCGCGCGTCGAGGAGTACTACGGCTTTGTGATCCGCCGGCTCGCCACTACGGGCTCGCTCCCTCCCGACTTCCGCGCGGGAGTGCCTCAGGCGCCGCCGGTCCGGGCCAGACCCCCGGCGTCCGGGTCGGCCGTCGTCGGATCGTCCGCACTGCCCGAGTCAGCCAGCGCCAGTCTCCAGGCCCACGCGGAGTAGGCCACCACCAGGCAGGTCACGACCAGTGCGCCGGTCAGGAGGACGAAGGTCGGAGTGAACAACGGCGTGTCCGCGCCGCGCGCCACCGTGCTGACCGGGAACTGGAACGCGTACAGGTAGGTCGGCAAAATCCCCTGGTAGGCGTTGACGATGGCGGCGGGGAGCGGGAGCGCGGCGATGTTCGGGTAGAGCACGGCGAACCAGCCCACGGCCACCACGACGATCCCCGCGGCGAACCGGCGCGCATCGGTCGCCCCAAGGACCTGGAGCGCGAGGTAGATGAGGGGTAGGGCGATCACCACCGCGATTGGTTCGACCGGGATGCCATGCAACGTCAGGATCGCCGTATCGGGCAGGAACGCGGCCACGATCAGGGCGGCGACCACAGCGAGTCCCGCGCCGATCAGCGAGCCAAACGCGCCGGTCAGGCCGAAGCGAGCGGACCGGGCGAGCTTCGTGTCGAAGTCCATGAACCGCAGCACGATCACGACCAGTCCCACACCAACCACGAGGGCCAGGGCGCCGCTCCTGGCGGTCAGCACGAACTCGGGGATGACCGCCGGACAGGCCTGCGAGCCCGGGTTGACCGACAGGACGTTGACGAAGCCACAGAGGGGCCGCGAGAAGATCCAGAGCAGCGCTGGCGCGACAACGGCCACGGCCCCTGCGATCCTGGCCAGCATCCAGGTCCGCCCCGAGGCGCCGTTCCACAGCTCTGCCACGAAATAGGCAAGGGCGAGGACGACGAAAGGCAGCGACGTGTAATAGTGGTACTGGAACGCCGCCCGGTCGATCCGCGCCCACGGGATCCACTGGGCCGCGAACCCGATCGCGATGAGGGCGAGCGCGGGGCTTCTCCGCCGGAATGCCATGACGGCGACGAACATCATCGCCGGAACGCCCAGCCACCAGATCACGAGGTTGCCGGCGTCGTAGACCGATGCCGAGGTCGCCCCCGCCAGTCCTTCCTGGTAGAACCAGACCGGCTTGAGATTGAACGGCCAGGCCCACCACGGCGAAGACGCGGCGTGAGCCGCCGTCAGGTCGTTGTGATAGCGGTACATCTGGCCCGTCAGGTCGAGCAGGGTCTGACCGTCGTTCCCGGCCGGCCAGCCGTCGACGATCCGGTGGTCACCGATCATCGTCCACGGGATGTACGACACGATGTAGACGGCCAGCGGCAGGGCCACCAGGCAAGCAGCGCCCCAGACGATCGGGAGGCCGAATCCCCGGCCGAGTCTGAGCCATCCCTCGGCTGGCGGTGCGGGTGGCTCGAGGGCGCGGGCCGGGTCGGCCGGGTCGGGCGGCGTCGCCCGCGGGCCAAAACCCCACCGTCCGACGGCCGAGAAGATCCCCATCACCACGGGCGAGGTGAGCGCCAGGAGCAAGGCGAGCTGCAGGGGCGTCACGGCCGCGCTCCCGACCCCGATCGCCTCGTCGAGCCGGCCCAGCCCCAGGGCCGCAAAGAAGACGATCGCGCCCACGAATGAGGGTGCCAGCGCCGCGAACCACATCTCCTCGTCTGTCCAGGCGATCGGGTGGAGGACGCTGGCGATGACGGCTACCAGGGTCAGGGCGACCATCACCAGGAGGAACGTCAGGTTCCCGAAGCCAGCGCCCTCGGGGACGCTGATCGCGATGTAGCCGAGTACCCCGGTGATGGCGATCAAGCCGAGGACCGCGAGCACGCGACCCAGCGCACTGCGGACCAGGATCAGGAGCACCAACGCTCCGATCGCGTACGCCGCGACCCACTTGCTGGCCAGGGCGAGTCCGAGGAGCAGCCCGATCCCGGGCATGACCAGCAGGAAGGCGAGACGCCCTCGCAACCAGCCGGTCCAGAGTGCCGCGAACAGGGTGTACGCGGCGACGATGAACAAGCCGACGTAGACGTCATTCATGCCGATCCGCGCCTGGACGAAGAGCATTCCCTCGAACAGCGCAAACAGGCCCGCCAGGACCGCCACGAGCCGCCGCCGGAACAGGATCCGGGCGAGCAGGAAGAGCAGCCCTGCGGTCAGCGCCCCCGCCAGCACGCCCGGCAACCGCCAGGCGAAGGCGTGCGAGCCGATGTCGATCTCCGCGGTGGTGCCCGCGCCATCGAACACGAGCAACCGTTGGGGATCGTCTGACGGGTACATCGGCTCGATGTTCCCGGCCCAGGCGACCGGCACGAAGTCGGCGGGGAGCCGCGCGTCGGCATAGACGGCATTGCCATGGGGCTCGATGACATAGACCGTCCACGGATCGAAGTTCGCCCCGGACGACCCCGGCACCCGCCCCAGGACATGGACCTGCTGACTCGACGTGTCGTACAGGACGCGCGTACCGGGCCCGGGCAACGGATGGCTGCCTTGGTCGACCGGCCCGTCGGTCGCGCTGTCTCCCGCGATCGCGACCACGGTGTAGACGGGCGCTGCCGGGTCGCCGGCGGTGGCGTACAGCTTGGTGTCTTCGAGGTCGGTCACGACAGCCAGCCCGTGCGCGCCGCCATCGAGGGTGATCGTCCTGACCACCGATGCCCGCGCCGTGTCGACGAACGTGATGCCGTCATCGGTGGCCACGGCGATCCGGGGCGCCTCCTCAATGGCGATGCCGGGCAACGAGCCATCGGCAATGGCCGCTGTCACCGCGGTGCGCGTGTCGCCGCTTCCGGGGCTGCCGAGGACGACCGTGGTCCCCATGAGCGGGTCCGTCAGCTTTGACTCGTACTCGTCGGCCGATCCGCCGAGCAGCTCGGCAAGCCTTGTCGCCACGGCCGCGGGCTCATCGACCTGCGCGATCGTGGCAACAAGCGCCGGACCGGCGCCGCCGCCCGCAAGGTCTTCGACACCGGCAAGATCGAGACTGCCGACGACGGTCGCCGTGGTGCTGTCGATGAGCGTCAACCGGTCAGAAGACGCGGCTGCGATCGTGATCCCATTGTCCGCGGCGAAGAGCCGGTCGATCGGGTGATCGACAGTTGCCAGGGGCGACGGATCGGGGGCGATGTCCACCCCGGCGACGCCGAGGGACGTGACGTCGAGGGTCGACAGCCGCCCATCGGCAGACCCGAGGACCAACCGGTTGCCAGGTTGATCGAAGGCGAGCGCCGTGATACCCGGCTCGGCAGCGACCGATTCGAGGGAGCGGGTTCGCAGGTCGTACGTGCGGATCTCGGCGTCCGTCGCGATATGGAGCCGCTCGTCGGTTCGCCCCCCGGGCGCCCCGGCGCTGACCCGACGAGGTTCGACTGCGGCGGCACGAATCGGGACGCCGAGATCGGTCGTGGCCTGGACGTGGTCTGCGCCCCACAGCACGAGCCCCGCGGCCATCGCGTACTTGGCAAGGTGCGGATGCGTCCACTCGTAGATGTCGTGATCGATGTCATACCGCCAGTCCTGGAGAAACTCGGTCGCTGTGCGGGCGTGATAGACCTCGTCGAAGTGCATCTGGTACGGCTCGGCGAGCCGGAACGTCCGCAGAAACAGGCTGCCGACGACGAGGACGATGACCAGCCAGAGATCGAGACGGTCCAGCCGCCCGCCACCCTCGTGCGCGAGGGCGGCGCTTCGATCGGGGCGGATCGGCGGAGCGAAGAGGCGGGAACGCAACCAACCGAGGAGGCCGAGCTCGGTGAACGATGGGCGGGGCCGCCACGTCGGGAGGTGGACCGGCGTGGCAGCATCAAGCGCGGAAGGCCTCGGGATGAACGGCCGGAGCGGCGCATCCTCGGCCAGGGGCACAGCCTCCGGGGCTGGCGCAGCGTCATCGGCAGGCGCGGGCGACCCAGCCGCCGGATCGATAACGGTCGCCGGTGCGTGCTGGCGTTCCCCGTCCGGGTCCTGGCGGGTGGGCGCGTCTTCACCGACGACGCGTGGCGGCTCCGCCATCGCTTCCGCCTCCGCAGCCAACCGCTCCAGGGCGCTGCCGCGGAGTTGCACAAGCATCCACAGGAACGCCTGCCCGTGGGCGAGCGCCACGGCTGTCACGCCAACCTCCGAGCGGAGCGCCGGGCCTATGCCGAACCAGTCCGAGATGGATGGGTTGTCCGGATAGAGCGTGGTCAACACGACGTACATGTTGGCAAGCGTCGAGACGGAGAGCACCACGTATGCCGGCCGCCACCGCACGGAGACCGCGGCCAGGATGATGCCGACCGCGAAGAATGGGTAGCCGTAGCGTTCGTGGACTCGGGTCGGCACGACGAAGAAGGCAAGCGCGAGCACCACGAGCCCGACGAGCACGGTCAGTCGATCCGGCCGTCGGGCCACCTGCCAGAGCACGACTGCGATCGTCAGCAGCAGGAGCGCGGCGCCGATGGCGGCGGCGGGAATCCCCGCGAACGTGGCGACGCCGAACGAGCAGAACCGCGAGCCCTCGGTGGAGGGTGACAGTGCGCCGGCGAAGTCGCAGACCCACTGGTTGGAGTTGGCCAGGCTGAGCCCCGTGTCGGATGGCACCAATGCCCACGGGTTGTAGGCGTTCACGGTCAGATAGGGGTACCCACCGGCCGCGCTCCCGACCTGCGCGAGCAGCTCCGATCGAACGAACGGTGGGGCGTCGGTCAGCTCGACGACCGAGAGGCCAAAGGGCAGACACAGGGCCACGGCCGTCAGGAACCCCGTGAGACCCGTGGTCAGGATCCGGAGCGGCCGGCCCGTGCGCGCTGGATCCCCTTCCCCACCCGCTGGCCACAACGCGCGCCGGATCACCACGACCGCGACCAGGGGAACGAGGATGCCGAGCTGGGGTTTGACGATTGCCGCGATCGTCGTCCAGATCGCCGCCCGCTCGGGCCGATCACGCCACAGGTCGCGGAGGCCCAGGAGCATGAACACGACGCCAACGGAGTCGGCCTGCGCCCAGACCACGCTGTCGAACCAGCTGATCGGATTGAGGACGGCCACCAGTGCTCCGGCCAGCGCGACTCGGCGGCGGCCGCCCAGCTCCAGGATCATCGAATGGACGAGCCACGCGATGGCGAGGTCCGCAAGGATCGGAAAGACCTTGATCCCGAATGACTGGAACATCGGGATGGTCTCGCCGAGGTTCTCCAGCCGGAACGTGGACACAAACCAGCCGACGAACCACAGCGCATAGAGGTAGCCCGGCGTGTAGTCGTGGAAGAACGGCCGGTCGTAGAACCCCCGGGGGCCTTCTGCTGCCAGGTTCTGTGCCCAGAACTCGAACGCACCGATGTCCGTGGCGAATCCGGAGCCGGGAAGCAGGTATGCGATGATGAGACGGAGGGCAAGCCCGAGGGCGAGGACCGCGAGGACTGCGCCGACGGTGTCCCGCGTCCCGGTCGCCCGCGACGGCGCTGCTGAGCCTCGCACGGTCCCACCGAATGCGGGGCCAATCACCGGGAAACGTAGCTCCATGCACGAGCGTGGGAAGGTGGATCGGAGCGTAGCACAGGGTGGCCTGGCGGAGGCCCGCACGACCCCTTGGACGGACCCGCGCACGGCTCGCTGGCTGGCGGTTGCGGCCGGCCTGTTCCTGGCCATGGCCGCCCTCGCGATCTATTCGGCGACCCGGGTGGATCGGTACTACGACCACTTCGTCTGGCAGGCGGCGGCCTGGCTCGAAGGTCAGGCGGCAATCCGCTACCCGGTGGAGGGGATCGCGGGTGTGTCGGGCAACGCGTACTTCCAGGACGTCCTCCCGATCGAAACAAGTGATGGCGTCCCGCGCGGCCTCCTGCCGTTCCCACCGCTGCCGGCGGTGGTCCTGCTTCCGTTCGTCGCGCTGTGGGGTCTGGCGACCGACGACCAGGCGATCTTCACGATTCTCGCCGCCGTCGACATCGCGATCTGCTGGTGGACGCTTGGGCGGCTCCCAGTCAGGCCCGCGGCGAGGACGCTCGGGACCGTGTTCCTGGCCTTTGGCACGGTGTTCTGGTTCACCGCACAACTCACGACGACCTGGTACCAGGCGCACATCGTCGCAGTCGGGCTGACGCTGCTGGCGGTAGGCATCGCGGTCGGGAGCGATCGGTCGTCGTCCGACGAGAGCGTAGCCGAGGCACGGGTCGGCCGGCTCCAGGACGCGGCGCCCGCAGGTGAAGCATGGGGTCGTCGCTCCAGCATCGGATCCTCGTTGTGGGTGGATCGGCGCCAGTTCGTCGCCGGCTTCCTCTTCGGACTGGCCTGCACAGCGCGGTTGACAGTCGTCTTCGGCGCCCCGTTCTTCGCCTTTGTCGGCTCCGGGGGCGACTGGCGGCGGCGGAGCTGGTCGGCCGGGCTTGGCGCCGCCTTGCCCATCCTCGCCTTGGTGCTCTACAACGTCGCGACGACCGGCTACGTGATCCACCCGGCCTACGAATATCTCTATGCCCTCGAGGCGAACGGCTATCCCAGCCTCGGCTACCACCCGGATTGGGCGATCGAGGACCCGCGGTACCTCCCCCAGAACATCGCGATCGCGCTCCTTGGTTTGCCCGACATCCTCCCCGCCACGCTCCCGGACAGCCTGGCCGTCGTCCCCGTCTCCGTGTGCACGGATGCCGGTGCCGTCCGCGGGTTGTTCGATCCCGAGTGCCCACTCGCCGTTCCTCGCGACACCGGCATGAGCGTCCTCCTGACGAGCCCCGCCTACCTCCTGGCCATCCCGGCCCTGCGCGCCTATGGGCAAAGCCGCCTCGTCACGGGAGCGGTCCTCGCCATCGTCGCCGTGTCCGTGGTGAACCTGATGCACTTCAGCCAGGGCTGGGTCCAGTTCGGCTACCGATTCAGCAACGACGTCGTGCCGTTCGCTCTGCTCCCCGTGGCGATTGGCATCGAGTGGCTGGCGCGGCGGCGGACCTGGGCGCTGCCGCTGGCGGTTGGGCTCGTCGGCGTGTCGATCGCCATCAACCTGTGGGGCGTGCTCTGGAGCCGGATCCTCGGGTGGTGACCCTCATCGCTCGCGCTGGACCGCCGCTGGTCGTGGCGATCCTTGCCCTCATCGCGACACGGGCGGCGATGTTGCCCGGTCTCGCGTTCTGGGACACGGCCGAGCTCCAGGCCGTTGGTCCGCTCATGGGCACGGCGCATCCGTCGGGTTTCCCGACCTACGCGCTGCTGGGCTGGCTCGCGTCGGTCGTCCTGCAGCCCTTTGGCGAGCCTGCCTTTCGGATGAACCTCTTCTCGGGCATATCGGTCGCGGTCGCCGCCGCTATCACGGTGGACCTGGTTCGCGTGCTCACGCGATCGACGCCGCTTGGCATCGTCGCGGGTCTTGGCCTGGCCTTCACGCCGCTTGTCTGGTCGATCGGGACCCACGCCGAGGCCCACGCGCTCCACCTCGCATTCGTCGCGCTGGTGCTCCGGCTCCTCGTCGCATGGGAGGCCCGCGTCAGCGGCTCCCTGCCTGGTCCGGCGGATCGCTACCTGGTCGCCGCCGCGGTGGTCCTCGGCATATCCGTCGGCAACCACTCGCTGACTTTGTTGGTCATCCTTCCGGTTGTCCTGTTCGTCCGGCTCGTGCACCCCGGGATCTGGACGGATCGCCGTCTGGTGGCAATGTCCATCGGGGCATTCGTGGCCACCGTCGTGCTGGTCTACCTCGAGCTGCCACTGCGGGCCGGTCCCTTTCGCGCCGCCCTCGTGTACGGGCGACCGGAGACCTGGGACGGCTTCTGGTACGTCGTTCTTGGCGAGCAGTTCCGGGCCAACGTGGTCGATCCGTTTGGCGACCTGTCCGGCAAGCTTGCCTCGTTCGTCGACCGGACGGCAGGCCAGTTCGGGCCGCTCGCCCCGTTGCTGCCGGTCGGGTTCGCGGCCACGATCGTGCGACAGCGCAGGTATGCGATCGTGACCGGGCTCGCGGTCGTCATCACGTGCTTGTTCGCGGCCTCATACAGGAATGCCGAGATCGGTCGCTACTACCTGGGGCCGGTGTTGATCGGCTGGACCTGGCTCGGGATCCTCGGGGCGACGGTGGCGACCACGGCCGGGCGAGCCCTTCATCGCACGTCCGCCAGGAACGGGACCAGTCGCCCGGGCGACCCGGTCGTGTCGAGGATCGGGCGGCTCACCGTGCAGGCTGCGATCGCGCTCGTCCTGGTGCTGCCCACGCTGCTCACGATCCCGGAGCGTTTCGCTGCTGTCGACGAGAGCGACGATCGCGCGGCGCCGGCGTGGGTCGATCGAGCCCTTGCGGCTATGGAGCCGGACGCGGTCATCGTCAGCTGGTGGAGCTACTCGACGCCGCTATGGTATGCGCAGCGCGTGGAGGGTCGACGACCCGACCTCGTCATCATCGACGACCGGACGCGCCTCGACGAAGGATTGGGAGATATCACGGACGTGATCGACGCGCGCCTTGGACGAAACCCCGTCTACGTCATCCGCGACGACGCCAGCGAGGTGGCGCTCCTTGAGGAGCGCTACGAGCTCGACCCGATCGACGGTGTCGACGCGCACGCCCTGACGAGGGTCCTCGGGCCCCGGGAGCCGGTTCCGTGACCGGCGGCACCGGAACCGGCAACCCGCGCGTCGAGCGGCTCTCGTACTTCTTCCCCGCGCACAACGAGGAGGCCAACCTCGCCGGACTGATCGAAGAGGCGCTGGCGACCCTTCCCGGGCTGGCCGAGACCTTCGAGATCATCGCGGTCGACGACGGCTCGCGCGACCGAACGGCCAGCATCGCGGCGGCGCTCGCCCAGCAGCATCCCGACGTCGTCAGGCTCGTGCGACACCCGGTCAACCTCGGGTACGGAGCGGCCCTCCGCTC
>JBKKCW010000097.1:0-2784 GCA_046712485.1 Candidatus Limnocylindrales bacterium | reverse complement strand
CCGACCGACGTACCCAGGAGTCCCGGCAGTTCTGGTTCCACGTGTGCACGCTCCCCGCCACGGCGCGACGCTCCCCCCGCGTCGACGTCCAGCGTTCATCGGATTCTACGCCTCGATATCAAGCGTTCCGTTGCGTTTCGCCCCTATCCTGTGGCGTCCGTGTATCAAGGAGTCAGCGCCAGATGACGTCCCGAACGTCTGCGACGCAGGCAGCAGGGGTCCTCTTCTTCATCCACGGGGCGAACGAAACGTCGGAAGGCCTCGCCGAGAACCTCGGCCGGATCGAGGACCAGGTCCGCGATCGTGGTTGGGACGTCCGGGTGGTCGCGCCCGAGTGGCGCCGGCAATCCGGGCTCCGTCTCGGGAACTGGCGAAAGTCGCTCTACCGTGGACGCCGCCCGGTGGCTGTCCCGATCCCCAGCCTCCGCGCGGGTTTTCGGCGCGAGGCGGTGCTCAAGCTCGTCACGAACTACTTCGAGGACCGCCGCGAATCACTCATGGACGCGGTCGGCGTCCAGATGCTTGCCGACGTCATCGGCTACCAGATCCACCGCGAGTCAATCCAGACCGTCCTCCGGGCCGAGCTCACAAAGGCGGCCCGTGCGGCTGGTGGCCGCCCGGTCCTGCCCGTGGCGCTCAGTCTCGGCGGGATCGCGCTCATCGACCTGCTGGCGAGCTGGCCTGAGGCGCCCGTGGAGGCGTGCGTCACGGTCGGCTCGCAGGCGCCGCTGCTGTACACGTTCAACGCGATCGCCTCACTGCCATACGACGAAGCCGACCCGCCGCATCTGCCCGTCCCGTGGCTCAACATCTATGACAGCCGTGATTTCCTCTCCTTCGTCGCCGAGCCGCTGTTTCGCCGCTCAGATGGCGTGGCGAGCGTCGTGGACCTGCGCGTGAGCTCGGGCAAGGACTTTCCGAAGTCGCACAGCGCCTACTGGGAGCTTCCCCCGGTGTGGGATGCCATCGCCACCGCGTTCACGTGGCGTCGGGCGACCCCGCTGACCGTCGGGGAGGCGCGCAAGCTCGGGTTCGAGGCCCGCAAGGCGCCTAGCCGCGAAGCGTGAACCAGATCGTCTTCTTCTGGGTGTACTGCTCGAACGCCTCGAGGCCCTTGTCGCGACCGCCGAACCCGGACTCCTTGTAGCCGCCGAACGGCGTGGTGATGTCGCCCTCGGAATAGGCGTTGACGCCGACGGTCCCGGCTCGCAGCGAGCGGGCGACCCGGATCGCCGTGTCGAGGTCCGTCGTGTAGACGGACGCCGCAAGGCCGTAGCTCGTCTGGTTGGCGAGCGCCACGGCCTCCTTCTCGCCATCGACCGGGATGGTCGCGATGACCGGTCCGAAGATCTCCTCGCGGGCCACGGTCATCGTGTTCCGAACGTCGTCGAGGATCGTTGGTGCGACGAAGTACCCGCCGGTCTCCTCGAGGATGCGCCCGCCGCCGGCCACCACCCGTGCGCCCTCGTCGCGTCCCGCCGTGACGTACCCAAGAACCTTGTCCAGATGCGGGCGCTCGATCATCGGGCCCAGGCGAGTCGCCGGATCCTGCGGGTCGCCGACGGTCCAGGCCGCCAGCCCGGCCACCAAGCGATCGAGCAGCGCATCGTGCACGGAGCGGTCCACGATCAGGCGGGACCCGCACGAGCAGTTCTCGCCCATGTTCAGCAATCCGGCCACGAGCACCTGTTGCGCGACGAAGTCCAGGTCGGGAGCGCTCGCCAGGACGACCTGCGGGCTCTTGCCGCCGCATTCGAGGGTGATCTCCTTGAGATTGCTCTCCGCGGCGTACTTGAGGAAGTAGCGGCCCACCTCGGTCGAGCCGGTGAACGTCACCATGTCAACATCCATGTGGCGTCCAAGGGCCTGCCCGGCGGTCTCCCCGAGCCCAGGGACCACGTTGAGCACGCCGTCCGGGATGCCCGCTTCGGCCGCCAGCTCGGCCATCCGGATCGTGCTGAGCGAGGTCAGCTCAGCGGGCTTGACGATCACGCTGTTCCCGGCGGCCAGGGCGGGCGCGACCTTCCACGTCGCCATCAGCAGCGGGAAGTTCCACGGGACGACCGCGCCGACGACGCCGATCGGCTCGCGCACGATCAAGCCGAGGGCTTCTGGGCCGGTCGGCGCCACGGCATCGAAGACTTTGTCGATCGCCTCGGCGAACCAGCGGTAGGTCCGGATGGCATCCGGTACGTCGACATCGCGGCAGTCGGTGATGGGTTTGCCGGCCTCGAGCGAGTCGAGCATCGCGAGCTCTTCGAGGTTGGCCTCCAGGACGTCCGCGAACCGGAGCAGCACGTCCTTGCGCTCCGATGGCGAGCGGTTTGCCCAGCGGCCATCCTCGAACGCGCGTCGCGCAGCCTGAACGGCAAGGTCGATGTCGGCGGCATCGCCGGCGGCGACCTCGGCGAGGGGATTGCCAGTCGCCGGGTTCTCCGTCGTGAAGCGTTCGCCGCTCACCGCGGGGCGAAGGGCGCCGTCGATGAACGCATCCGTCCGGAACGTCGGCTTCGTCGCAATGACCATCTGACCCTCCTGCCCCGCGTGACGCTCACCGATCATAGATGTCATGTCATGTCACGAGGAGCCTGCCACCATACGGCGCACCATGCGCGTGCAGATCACCATCGAGGTTGCGCGCCGCTTCATCCTGGGCAAGGGGGGCCTGTGGCCCGGTCGTCGCTGGCGTGGCCTGGATGGGGCCGAACAGGCGATGCGCGCGATCGAGCATCTCCAGCTCGATCCCCTCGTGGTCATCGCTCGAGCGCACGACCTCATCCTCCA
>JBKKCW010000096.1:0-3483 GCA_046712485.1 Candidatus Limnocylindrales bacterium | reverse complement strand
CGACGAGTACGTCTATCGAGGGCTGCGCGCTGGCGCGAGCGGCTTCGTGCTCAAGGACATCCCGCCCGCCGACCTCGTCTCCGCGGTCCGCACGGTGGCCGATGGCGGGGCGCTGCTGGCCCCGTCGATCACGAGGCGGCTGATCGGTCAGTTCGCCGAGCGGCTGGCGGTAGATTCGGCGCTGTCCGTCCGTATCGAGCGCTTGACCGAGCGCGAGCGCGAAGTGGTGAGCGCCATCGCCCGCGGTTCAAGCAACGCGGAGATCGGTGAGGAGCTCTTCATCGGCGCGGCCACGGTGAAATCGCACGTGTCGAGCATTCTCACCAAGCTCGGCTTGCGCGACCGCGCTCAATGCGTGGTCTTCGCCTACGAGAGCGGACTCGTTCAGGCTGGCGACCTCGACATCGGTCACTGACTGATGACGACTTCAGGCCACGAGAGGTAGCCTCCTCGCGGCGTGGTGAGGCTCGTAGAGCGGCGCGCGGAGTCACGCAAAAGCGGTCCGGAACCGAGGGGTCAGGACCCTGGGCCGTGACTGCCGACGTACAGCGGAGCCGCGGTTCTTCCCGTGGCACTGGCGTCAGAGCATTTGTACTGACGCCCCCGACAGGAGTCAGGCGTGCAACACCTACGTCGGCAGGTGATGATTCCTGGTATCCTTACATTCCCCCATCGGTAAGGAGACAACCGTGGAAGTCAGTGCCCGGCTCAGCTCAAAGGGGCAGGTGACCGTTCCCCGGGCGGTCCGTGAGGCGCTCTCGCTCCAAGAGGGCGATCGCGTCGTCTTCCGTGTCGAAGGTCGACGGGCCGTCTTGGCTCGGACTCCGGATCTACTGGCGCTCGCCGGGTCGATCAGCGTGCCGGCCGCCAAGCGGGGGACGCCGTGGGCCGAGGTCCTGCGAGAGACGCGGCAGACCCGCGCCGCCGCGAGGCGATGACCGCGTTCATCGACACCAACGTCCTGGTCCGGCACCTCACGGGGGACCCGCCGGGCCAGGCGGAAAGGGCGACGCTATATCTGCAGCAGGCCGACGAGCTGCTGCTGCCCGACCTCATCCTCGCCGAGGTGGCCTACGTGCTCGAGTCGTTCTATCAGGCGCCCCGCGTCCAGGTCGCTGAGACGCTGCGAGCGGTACTCGCGTTCTCGGCGATCCGCGTCGTCGATGATGAGCTCCTCCTGCGGACGGTGGAGGTCTACGAGGCCCACCGACTAGACTTCGCCGACGCCTACCTGGTGGCCAGCGCCGAACGAACAGGCATCGAAGAGGTCGTCTCGTTCGACCGCGCGATCGATCGAGTGGGGACGGTTCGCCGGGTCGAACCCGGCTAGTGCACGTGAGCGCAATGCCGCTGAGCACGGCGTCTCCGCAGTTACTGAGGTTCTCGCAGAGACGTAGGTTCAGCGAGCCCCCCGCGGTATCAGCCGGCGATCTGGCGCGTCATGCGGCGACGAATGTGTGGGCCGGGTAGAGCTCAGGCTGGTCGGTGACGCCGATCTCCTGCAGGATCGGGATGAGGATCTGACCGAACTTCGCGGCGGCCTCCTCGGACTCCCACACGTCAATCACTCGGAATCCGCCCTCGCCTTGGCCCGCGGCGTGAACCAGGAGCCCCTCGACGGGCCAGTCGGCGGGCGTTTCCGCGCGGCTCTTGCCGCCCGTGACCTTCTTCACGGCTTCCTCATAGCGCTCCCGGGTGAGTGTTGGACCCTGATGCACGAGAACGACGGGCATAGCGATCTCCTTCCCTGCGGGCACCCTTCTGAGGGCGTCCATCATACGATGACCCCGGGATCCAGCGGCCTTCGCGTAGTCCATGTGCTACAGTCGTCGCCGTGGAACGGATCCCGGTTCGAGAGCTGCGGAACCAGGCAAGCCGCCTGGTTCGTCGAGCGCGAGCCGGTGAGCGACTGATCATCACCGTCGATGGTGTTCCGGCGGCCGAGATTGGTCCGGTCAGCGCCGCGGAACGCGCCAGCAGCCTCGAGGAGCTGATCACGATGGGCGCCATCGTGGCCCCCCGCGTACGGACGGCGCCACGACGGCCGCGGCCGGTTCGCGCACCGTCGAGCCGATCGAGCTCAGACATCCTGAATGAGCTGCGCGAGCGCTGATGCTCTTTCTCGATACCTCGGCGCTCGTCAAGCGCTACGTCGACGAAGCAGGCACCGATCTGGTCCTGCGGCGGATGGATGAGGACCCCGAGTGGGCTGCGTCCGTGATGGCGCGGACGGAGACCGAGATCACGCTGTGCCGGCTCGGCCTCCAGGCGGACGAGAACCCGGAGATGTGGCAACGGCTTCGCGAGGACTGGGACCGGTGTCACGTCATCCCGGTAGACGCCGCCTGCCTCGGGCGGGCTGCCGAGATCGGCTGTCAGCACGGGGCTCGAACGCTGGATGCGGTGCACCTGGCGGCGGCCGACCGCCTGCCGAGGCCGCTGGTGGTGCTGACCTTCGATCGACGCCAGGCCGACGTGGCGCGATCGATGGAGCTTGTCGTCGAGGGCGTGTGAGGATCGGTCCTGCCGGCCGGTCCGAGCTGCTCAACCCCTGCTCTCGCTGACCTGACCACTCACACTCGAGTCAAGCGGAACGCTGCACCGGCGCAGTAACGACTGTCGCCGAAGTATCGTCGCCGAATCCGCCGAATGGCTGTCTCACGTTCAGCGCCACCGAGCTCGTGCGCCTTGAAAGGGGCAGGCCGGCTTCGCACCTCGAAGAGGCAGTCAGGGTTTGCGCGGAGGTTGTCAACCCACGCGCTGGCCGTGCCTTGCGCAGCCACCAAGATCCCGGTGTCGCCCACGCGCACGAAGCCGACGATCGCCGTACGCGGCGTCCCGGTCCGCCGGCCGGTCGTGGTCAGCTCGCCGACGTATCCGACCCGCCTCTCGAGGGCAACGAGGACGGCCTCGAGCCGGTTGAGCATGCTCACCGCCCAATTCTCGCAGAGCGCCCGAAGGCCGCCGGGCCGGTGCGACCCGGCATCACCGGGTCCCGGTCCGGCGAACGTCCGCAGCAATGGAGTCACCGTAGGGCCAGGATCGCCTCCATTGCCGGGTCCCGATCGCCGAAGTAGTCGTGGGAGGCGAGGGGCGCCTCGATGTCCGGCTCGATGGTGATCCGCGTGTCGCCTGGGTCGCTGCGCACGATGTACTGCGGCGCGACCCGGAAGATCAGCCCGGAGTGCTCGAGAACCACCCCGACGGAGTCGCCGAACTGGTTCGGGCTCGTTCCCGCGTCTTCGCCCACGAGGACGGCATCGGTCGACCGCTCAACCTCGGTGACGAAGTTCCCAGCCGCGGAGAACGTCGCTCGACCGAAGATCACGAAGAGCCGGCCGGGCCGATTCACCTCGGGCGACTGGAGGAGGGTCCGCAGCGGACCGTACACCGAGTTGTCGCCGCCGGGGTTGTGTCGCAGGTCGACCACCACCCGTTCGACGGAGCCGCCGGCAATCTCCGCGGCGACCTCGTCCACGATGT
>JBKKCW010000095.1:0-4905 GCA_046712485.1 Candidatus Limnocylindrales bacterium | reverse complement strand
CGCGCGGAAGCCGACCGCGAAGCCCCCGAAGAAGGCCGCTCCCGGCACCGCGGCTCGCACCTACGACGCGATCGTCGTGGGCGGCGGCCACAACGGGCTCGTCAACGCCGCCTATCTCGCCAAGGCTGGGCTCAAGACCCTGGTCCTAGAGCGGCGCGATCGCGTCGGCGGGGCGGCGATCACCGAAGAGCTCTACCCCGGGTTCTCGTTCACGACCTTCTCGTACGCGCTGAGCCTGCTGCGACCCGACATCATCCACGAGCTCGAGCTCACCAACCACGGCTTCATGCCGCTCCTCATGTCGTCGACGTTCGCGCCGATGGAGAACGGCGACTACCTGTGGCTGGGCCAGGACCACAACGAGAACATCAAGGAGATCGCGCGCCACAGCCAGCACGACGCCGACGCCTACTCGGCGTATTCGCACGACATGGCGATGGTCTGCCACGCGATCAAGCCGTTGCTCGACGCGGCCCCGCCGGACCTCTTCAGCGACGACCCCGAGGAGCTTCTGGCGCTGGCATCACTCGGCTCGCGCTTTCGTTCCATGGACAAACGCGTGCTGCACAACGTGGTCCGGCTCCTGACCGGCAGCGCCGCGGACTTTCTGGACGACTACTTCGAGTCCGACATCGTCAAGGGCTATCTCGCATCGTCGAGCATCATCGGCACCAAGGTCGGGCCCCGGTCGCAGGGTTCGGGGCTCGTGCTGCTCTACCACTCGATCGGCGAGCACGATGCAGAATTCGGTGCCTGGGCCTTCCACAAGGGCGGAAACGGGGGCTTCACACAGGTGCTGGCGCGGGCCGCCCGCTCGTTCGGGGCAGAGATCGTGCTCGAAGCAGCCGTTGCCCAGGTGATCACCAGGGGCGGCCGCGCCACCGGCGTCGCGCTCACGGACGGCACCGAGTACCACGCGAACACGGTCATCAGCGCCCTCGACCCACGCCGCACCTTCCTCGAGCTCGTCAACCCGCAGGAGCTGCCGAGCGACCTTGTCGAGAACATCCGACGGTTCCGCTTCCAGGGCACGTCGTCCAAGGTCAACTTCGCTCTGGACGGCCTGCCGAAATATCCGGCGCTCGGCGACCGGGGCGACCAGTACCGCGGGTTCACCAACATCGGGCCGTCGATCGACTATCTGGAGCACGCCTACGACGACGCAAAGTACGGCTGGTACAGCTCGCGGCCGTATCTCGACTGCGCGATCCAGTCGACGATCGACCCGGACATGGCCCCGCCCGGCAAGCACGTCTGGAGCTCGTTCGTCCAGTACACGCCGTACAAGCTGCGCGAGAGCGATTGGGACGCCGAGCGCCAGAACCTGGGCGACACCGTCCAGCGGACAATCGAGTCGTTCTTTCCCGGGTTCTCGGACCTCGTCCTCCATCGCGAGGTGGTCACGCCGCTCGACATCGAGCGCACGGTCGGACTCAGCGAGGGCAACATCTTCGCTGGCGAGTTCCTGGCGCCGCAGATGTACTTCTTTCGCCCTGCCCCCGGCTGGAGCCAGTACCGCACGCCGATCGACGGCTATTACCAGTGCGGCTCGGGGACCCACCCGGGTGGATGCGTGATGGGCGCGCCAGGCAGGCTCGCAGCGCAGCGGATCCTCAAGGACCTCGCCCGGGACTGACCGGCCGCCTGGCCGCATGCCAGGCGCATATCAGCACACCGGGACAGCTACGTAGCGACGAACCGGCTCGGACTCGCCACATTGACGCACAACCGCGCGCCCGGACCGGTTGCGCCATAATTCACGCGATTCAAGCTTCCCGGCTGGTTCAACAGCCGCGCCGTTCTGCGTAGCAGTCCGTGGCTGCGGATTTGCGAAGAACGGCTGGCGGGCCAAACCTCTGGTCGCGCGGTCATCCGACGTCCTGGTCGCCGTGCAGTCCAGCGAGCCAGCGGATCCTCAAGGACCTCGCCCGGGACTGACCGGCGACGGCAGATTTCCTATACTTGGGTTCTCCCATCGCCCCAGCCCCGCCCCCGCGTGAGGTTGCCCATGAGCGCGATCACGGCCGAAGGCCTGGTCAAGATCTACAAGACGCGCAAGAACGAGGTTCGCGCGCTCGACGGGCTCGACCTCGAGGTCGAGGAGGGGACGGTTCTGGGCCTGCTGGGGCCAAACGGCGCAGGCAAGACCACCGCCGTCCGCATCTTGGCAACGCTGCTCAAGCCCGATGCCGGCCACGCGACGGTCGCCGGCTACGACGTCGTCCGCGAGCCGGACGCGATCCGCAAGATCATCGGCCTGTCGGGCCAGTACGCCGCCGTCGACGAGAATCTCACCGGCAGCGAGAACCTGTGGCTGTTCGGACGGCTGTACCAACTCACCTCCGCTGAGTCGAAACGGCGCGCTGACGAGCTGCTCGAGCAGTTCGAGCTCGTAGATGCTCGCAACCGCGTCGTGAAGACGTATTCGGGCGGAATGCGTCGCCGTCTCGACCTCGCGAGCGCCCTGATCGGACGACCGCGGCTGCTCATCCTCGACGAACCGACAACTGGGCTCGACCCGCGGAGTCGCCTGGGTATGTGGGACGTCATCCGCGGCCTGGTCAAGGAGGGCGTGACCCTCCTCCTCACGACCCAGTACCTCGAGGAAGCGGACGAACTGGCCGACGCGATCGCGGTCGTCGACCACGGAAAGATCATCGCCGGCGGCACGGCAGACGAACTGAAATCACAGGTCGGTGGTGAGCGGATCGAGGTCGTCATCGGCGACCGGGACGCCCTCCCCAGAGCGCGGGATCTGCTTGCCCGAGCCTGTGGCGAGGTGCCGACGCTCGACGAGCACACGCGCAAGATGACGGTCCCGGCCCATGGCGGAGCTCAGACCCTCGTCCAGCTCGTGCGCGACCTGGACGAAGCGTCGATCCACATCGATGACATCGCCCTGCGTCGACCGACCCTCGACGACGTGTTCCTGGCCCTGACCGGTCATGCAACCGTCGAAGAGGACGTCGCCGACGAAGCCCTTGCGAGGACAGCATGAGCACTCCATCGACGGCCGCTCAGCGGAGCAGTGTCGGCAACGCGATCACGGACGGCCTGCTCGTCGGGTGGCGCAACCTCAAGCGGATCCCCCGGATCCCGGAGTTGGCGATCTTCGCCATCCTCCAGTCGATCATGTTCGTGCTGCTGTTCGTCTTCGTGTTCGGCGGCGCGATCAACGTCCCCAACGGTGATTACACGTCGTTCCTGATGCCAGGGATCTTCGCCCAGACGATCGTGTTCGCGGCGGCAACGACGGCGATCGGCATGACCGACGACGTCAACAAGGGGATCCTCGATCGGTTCCGCTCGCTCCCGATGTCGCGCTCAGCCGTCCTGACCGGGCGGACGTTCTCCGACGTCATCTACAACGCCGGGATCCTCGTGGTCCTGATGGCGACGGGCTTCGTTGTCGGCTGGCGAGTCGAGAGCCTTCCGTCACTGGCCGCCGGCTTCGCCCTCCTGCTGTTCTTCGCCTACGGGATGGCCTGGCTCGGCGTCTGGCTCGGGCTGCACGTACCGACAGTCGAGGTCGCACAGCAGGTGATCTTCACCGTGCTGTTCCCGATCACCTTCATCTCGAACGTCTTCGTCCCCGGCAACACCCTGCCGTCCTGGCTCCAGCCCGTGGCCGAGTGGAACCCGACGAGCACACTGACCGCAGCCCTCCGCGAGCTGTGGGGGAACCCCAACCCACCCGTCTCCAACAGCCTCGCCTCGACCGAACCTGCGCTGGTGACGATCATCTGGGTGATCGTGATCATCGCGATCTTCGCCCCATTGGGGACCCGCCGTTACCGCTCCATGAGTCGCTGACGCTCCGGGCAAAGAGAGAACCCCGGGTGGTCGGGCCCGGGGTTCAGGTGAAGGCGATTGGTTGCGGGGGTCGGATTCGAACCGACGACCTTCGGGTTATGAGCCCGACGAGCTGCCGCTGCTCCACCCCGCTGGCGGATGGTAACGGCTGAGCTCCGTTTCGGCAAACGTCTGTACTGGTCCGGTACGTCCGTTACACCTCGACGCCGTCAGCGAGGGGCGGGTCGAAGCCGCAGCCGCCAAGCGGACAGGCCACGATCGCCAGGCCCCAATTGATGCACCCGGCGACTGTCATCGCCAGGAATTGGACGTGCACGCATCGTCTAGTCACCCACGGACTCGGCGTGAAGCGGAGCGGTCGCTTCGGTGCGCGTTTGAGGCCGCGCGGCGAGGAACCGAGGGTGATTCGTGCTCCGGGCGCGATGGTTGCGCCGCGATGTTCGGCACCGTGCTTCACCCGTAGTCTCCGGAGTGGTATTCGATGTGAGCCGAGCATTCCGGTGGCCAGCAAGACGCCGGCCTGGCGATCCCGTCACGTCAAGGCATCGCGGCCGTGGCGAGATAGACCTGCGTGCCCGCCGTACCGCTTGCCGTACCGATTCGAGGTAGCACAGCAGCTGCCCGTCGCGGTGGATCAGTGCCGCATCCCAGGCTTGGCCGCCGTCCGGGAAGTCGTCCTGCTCGTTGACCGGTCCGCCGCCGTCACGCCGCCATGCGACGCCGTCGTCGCTCCAGGCAAGTCCCCGATCGGTCATTTGGCAGCGACCTCCAGCACGGGGGTCTCATGCCGCTCGGCGTGAACCTACCCGACGACGGGTCGCTGGTTGACCCTTAGCCGTCGGCCGCCGATCAGGAGTCCCAGGACGAGGGTGACCGTCATCACGGCGCTGAACACGTAGAACGGGTACAGGATGTCCTCGGCCGCCAGCAGACCGGCGACGAGCGAGGCCACGATGAAGCCTACCGTCCCCGCGGCGCCAAAGAAGCCCTGCGCGGTGGACGATCGACCGGGTGGCGAATTCGCGGCCACGACCGCGTAGAGCGCCGGGATGAGCAAGGCGAACCCAGTCGCCTCGATGAGGATCAGCGGCA
>JBKKCW010000094.1:0-10822 GCA_046712485.1 Candidatus Limnocylindrales bacterium | reverse complement strand
CCGCCGCCCTCGAAGTGGTTCGTCGCTCCGGGGCCGCTCCGCAGGAAGAGCCATTGCGCGCCGATGAATGGCCGGCGCCACAGCTGCGTCGCCGAGGGCTGCATCGAGACGGGCTGGAGCGACCGGTACTGGATGTAGACCTCGAGGTGATCCTGGAGGTTGGCGCCGACGCCGGGCAGATCGGTCACGACAGGGATCCCCAGCGCCCCGAGCAGCGCCGCCGGGCCGACACCGGACAGCTGCAGCAGCTGCGGGGTGTTGATGGCACCGCCGGCCAGGATGATCTCGCCGGCTTCGATCCGTTCGGTCCCGCCGCCCCGGCGCTCGATGTCGACTGCCACCGCCCGTCGGCCGTCGAACACGACGCCCGTCACCAGCGTCCGCGTCCGAAGGTGCAGGTTCCTCCGCCCCCGGACCGGGCGAAGGTAGGCCCCCGAGGCGCTCAGCCGCCGGCCGCGGTGGATGTTCCGATCGAATGGACCGAAGCCCTCCTGGCGGTAGCCGTTGACATCCGGCGTCAGCTGGTACCCAGCCTCGACGCAGGCCGCAAAGAACGCCTCGAACAACGGGTTCGTGGCGGGACCACGTTCGAGGATGAGGGGGCCGTGGTGACCGCGGTACGGGTCCGAGGGTGCCGCGGCGAGACAGGTCTCCAGCCGCTTGAAGTACGGAAGGCAATGCGCATAGCTCCAGCTCTCCATCCCCGGATCAGCGGCCCAGCGCTCGTAATCGAGCGGGTTGCCACGCTGGAAGATCTGGCCGTTGATGCTCGAGGAGCCGCCGAGCACCCGGCCCCGAGCGTGGTAGATCCGGCGTCCGTTCATGAACGGCTCGGGTTCCGATACGTATTGCCAGTCGTAGAACGGGCTGCCGATCGGGAACGTGAGGGCGGCCGGCATGTGGATGAACACGTCGAGCCGATAATCGGGACGGCCCGCCTCGAGGACCAGGACCCGTGTCCCCGGATCGGCGCTCAGGCGGTTCGCCAGGACGCAACCTGCCGACCCGCCACCAACGATGATGAAGTCGTAGCGACGCCCGGTCATGGGCTGCGATGCTAGCAGGAGGGGTGATCAGCAAAATGACCGCCCGCGAGCTCGACTACGACCGCTTCGAAGCGCTGACGTTCGACTGCTACGGCACGCTCATCGATTGGGAGACCGGGATCCTGGCCGGCCTGCGACCCGCTGTTGCGGTCGCCGGTGCCGACCTTCCCGACGACGAGTTGCTCGAGTTCTATGCACGAGCCGAGGCTGCGGCCGAAGCCGGCCCGTACCGGCCCTACCGGGAGATCCTCGCGACGTGCTTCGGCGAGGTGTGCGCGCACGTTCATACGGAACCACGCGCCGAGGCTGCAGCCGCATTCGGGGCCTCTGTGGCGGACTGGCCGGCGTTCGCCGATTCCACCGACGCATTGCGCCGACTGGGGACACGCTACCGGCTCGCGGTCATCACCAACTGCGACGACGATCTCTTCGCGGCTTCGAATCGACGTCTTGGCGTGACCTTCGACTGGATCGTAACAGCGCAGTCGGTCGGGGGCTACAAGCCGGATCCGCGCATCTTCGAGGCGGCGATCGCGACCATCGGGCTGCCGCGCGAGCGGATTCTCCACGTCGCCCAGAGCCTGTACCACGATCATGTGCCGGCGAAGGCTCTCGGGCTGTCCACGGTGTGGATCGATCGCCGGCGCGACCGCTCGGGGTTTGGCGCGACGCCGCCGGCCACCGTCGAGCCCGACGCGGTCTTCCGTGACATGGATTCGTTCGCGCTGGCGGCAACGGCGGGAGCCCGACGGTCGGACACCACCTCCCAGACACACGAACGCGGGCCCGAAGGCCCGCGGTTCGTGTCGGCTGCGGATCCCTGGGGTGATCCGCGATGAAGAGGGTGGCGGGAGACACGGCCGCGGCGCCGGTGCCCACAGCGCGGGCTCGTGTTCCCTCGGTCGCCCATCTTCGATGAGGACGAATCACACCATAGCGGGATCGCACGGTGGTTCCGAGGGCCAGACGGCCCGATCTCAAGGGCCGGACGGGGTCGAGTGCGGTCACCATCGAGAGTACGCTGCGCATGGAGCCTCGCTGAGCATTCGTCCCGATCGTCAGCCCGGAGCCTGATCCATGACCCATCCGGAAGTTGCGAGCCCGTTCCGCGTGCTGGTCGTCGACGATCACGAGGTCGTCCGATCCGGTCTGGTGGCGTTGCTCGTGCGGCATGAGGCCTTCCAGGTGGTGGCCGAGGCGGGGACCGTCGCAGAGTCGATCGAACGGGCGCGGCGTCACCGGCCCGACATCGTGATCATGGACGTACGCCTGCCGGACGGGTCGGGCATCGAAGCGTGCCGAGCGATCCGAGCCGAGCTGCCGGACAGTCGGGTGGTGATGCTGACCTCCGACCCCGACGAGGACGCAGTGCTCAGCGCGATCGTCGCGGGCGCCAGCGGCTATCTGCTCAAGCAGATCCACGGCCGCGAACTCGTGGCGGCGCTCGAAAACGTGGGCCGAGGAGGCTCCCTGCTCGACCCGGCCGTGACCGAGCGCGTGCTCGAACGTATCCGACGGATCGCCAGCGGCGCGACGGAGACCGACGAGATATCCCAGCTCACGTCGCAGGAACGCAAGATCCTGCTGCATGTCGCCGATGGCAAGACAAACAAGGAGATCGCGACGGAGATCTTCCTGTCCGACAAGACCGTCAAGAACTACGTCAGCTCGATCCTGGCAAAGCTCAACCTGGAGCGGCGTGCCCAGGCAGCGGCGTTCGTGGCCAAGCACCGCATCGACCGCAGCGGCGTCTGACGGTCAGCGGCTCCCAGTTCGGAAGGTCACGACGAAGGGCCCTTCGAGCGTACTCCCGCCATCGGCTGCGAGCACCCGCCCGACCGTGATCCGGTAGCTGTGGTTGGCGGCCAGCCTCGAGACAGGGGAGATCGTCGCCACTCGGCTGGAGGCGCTGTAACTGACGCGGATCGTCACCCACCGGCCGCGGGAGAGGTCCTTCATCCTGATCGTGGCAGTGGAGACACCGTGCACCGGGAGCGAGAAGGTGAGCCGGGGCCGCACGGAGCGGCTGACCGAGCGGGCCCCGTTACGCGGCGACGAGGCCGTGACGGCCGGACTGACGAACTCCGTGCCTGGGGCCGGTATCACGCTGGCCGCGGGTGTCGGACTGGGCGACGCGGTCGGCGGTGCATCCCCGACCAGGGTCGGAATCGGTGTCGGGGTCGGGGTGGCGGACGGGTCTGCAGTGACGCTCGCCAGGGCAGCATCGACCTGGAGCAGCCCGTGGCCGGAGGCGGGGTTGTGACCGCCGCTCGTCAACGGCCGCGCGGACCGGGTCAGGATCGTTCGCACGTCATCGGGCGACAGCGTCGGACGGACCGAGCGCAGCAGCGCGACGGCCCCTGTGACGTGCGGTGTGGCCATCGACGTCCCGGACCCGTACCCGAGTCCGCCGCCGGGCAGCGTGGAGGTGATGCGCTCGCCGGGCGCCACCAGCGTGAGCGCGCTGGTACGGGTCGAGAAGGTGCTGACGGCCGTGCCGTCGTTGGTGGTCGAACCAACGCAGATCACGTGCGTGAAGTTGCACGGGTACTCGTCGATCGCTTGGCCATCGTTGCCGGACGCTGCGACGACGATCGCGCCCGCCGCGTGCGCTGCGTCGATTGTCGGCTGGATGGCCGCAGCGGCGGACGGCGACAGCGTCCCGCCGAGGCTCAGGGTGACGATCCGGGCGCCGTGACGGATGGCCCAGGTCATGCCATCGACCATGCCGCGGAAGTCCCCGACGCCGTCCGCGCCGAGCACCTTGATGGGCATGATCGACACATTTGGCGCGATCCCCGCGATACCGCTGCCGTTGTTGGCCGCAGCGGCGATCGTTCCCGATACGTGGGTCCCATGCCCCGCGTCGTCGTTGGTCGGTGAACCGTTGCCCGGTGCGCCTTCGATCCCGGTCAACGCGTTGTACCCGGGCACGAGGCGGCCCGCGAACTCTGGGTTTGACGCATCAATCCCGGTGTCGAGCACGGCGACCACCGTGGTCGGCGAACCTGTCGATCTGGTCCAGGCGGCGGCAACGCCAATCGGCACGAGGTCGGTCTGGCTGCCGAAGTACGGGTCGTTCGGCAACGCGTCGAGCGGCCACGCGAAGGCGCGGATGGGGGCGTCGAGGGCCGCCTGCAGCGGAGCGGGTGAGGCGAGCGCGGCGCTGGGGATGGTGAGCAGCAGCGTTACGACCAACGCCCCGAGCGTGCCGAGCCGAGGTCGCATCGCGGGCAGCAACGGCCCGTCGCCGCGGGCTGGCAAGGACGGCTCGTTGCGCGCGAACATCAGGTCTGTGGCGGTCCAGGGACAAGCAAGGAGAGGGCTGTTGGTCAGGCTCCATGCTCGTCAAGGCGCGCGGCTTCGCCATCCTCCATTGGTCCCGTGTGTGGGGGACTTGCGTTCGCGAGCTGCAGCATCAGGCCGGTGCGGGTCGGGCGAGGACGTCATCGACTTCGGCAAGGAACCGGCCGACCGCGAGGGGCTTCGTCAGATAGCCCGTCGCGCCCGATGCCGTCAGCGCCGCAGCCTGTCCGATGGACGCGTCCGCCGACACCACCAGAACGGGAATGTTCCTGGTATCGGGATGGGTGCGGAGCATGCGCAGCACCTCTTGTCCCGTGAAGTCCGGTAGGTGGAGGTCGAGCAGGATCAAGCCAGGCAGCTCGCGTCGGGCAAGCGCCAGGCCCTCCGTGCCATTGGGCGCCACGAGCAGGGTGATCGAAGGGCGGCGCGCGAGGATCTGTTGGACCAGGCGTTGGTTTGCGTAGTTGTCCTCGATGTAGAGGACCGTCCGCTCGGGACCATCGACCGCGCCGACCCCGGGCTCCAGTCGGTCGATCGTGTCGCTCTCGAGCTGTGGCGGTGTCGTTGCGGCAAGCTCGACCCAGAAGGTCGACCCAACCTCGACCTGGCTGTCGACCCCTATCGCGCCACCCATCGCTTCGACCAGGCCCTTTGAAAGTGCGAGGCCGATCCCGGTCCCCTCGATCGAGCCGATTTCGGCTCCAAGCCGCTCGAACGGTCGGAACAGCCGGTCGATCTGTTCGGGCATCAGCCCGTAGCCGTTATCGATCACCTCGATACGCAGCCGTTCCCCCACTGGCCGGCAGCTCACGTCGATCGTGCCGCCCTCGCGGTTGTACTTGATGGCGTTGGTCAACAGATTCAGGAGGACCTGCTTGAGTCGTTGCCGATCGGCGAACACGTGCGCTTCCAGCTCACTGTCGGCCACCTCGATGCTCACTCCTCGCCGGGCAGCCTGAGGGCCGAGCAGCGCCCCGAGTTCGTCGAAGAGCTCGCGAACCCTGACCGGTTCACGCGAGATGGACATCGTCCCCGACTCGATCCGGCTGATGTCGAGGATCTCGTTGATCAGCGAGAGCAGGTGTTGGCCCGCCGCCGAGATGTAGCGCAGGTTCGTTCGCTGCGGCCCTGTGAGGTCGTCGAACCCGAGCAACTCGGCGAACCCCAGGACGGCGGTGAGGGGTGTCCGAAGCTCGTGGCTCATGCGTGACAGGAAGTCGCTCTTGGCGGCGCTTGCCGCTTCCAGCGCAACGCGCGTCGCCTCGATCGCTGCCTGCGAGCTGCGCAACTCGCTGTTGACGCGGGCCAGCTCGCGGTTTGCAAGTGCGGTCTCGGCCGCTCGGGCGAGCAGCTCCGCATCCGACTCGGCCACGCGGGTCTGGAGCGCGTCGGCGACCCGACTCCGCTCGGCCTCGAGTCGACTCAGCCGGACGAACTCGGTCACGTCGTCGACGCGATGAATGATGAACGCAAGCGTCCCATCAGCGTTCAGCACGGGCGCGTTGAGCGGGCTCCAGTACCGCTCCTCGAACCCGCCGCCTTCCGATTCGGGCCGGCGGATGTCGTATTTCTGGAACGCCATCGTGTCCGGCCGGTGGGTTGACAGGACGCGTTCGAGCGAATCCCTCAGGTTGTTGACGCCTGTTGCTTCGGGGTCGTTGGGATTGTCGGGGAAGACCTCGAAGAGCGGGCGCCCAACAATCGCATCACGCCGGGTCATCGTGGCATGCAGGTACGCGTCGCTCGCGTCGACGATCACCAAGTCCGGCCGGAGGACGAGGAATTGCCCGGGAGCTGCCTGGAACAGGGCCTGATAGTCGGGCGGCGAGAGGCGGAGCTCCTTCCGGTCGCGCATCAGAGGCATCATCCGATCTAGGTCAAGTCCTCCGGCGCGGTGGCCTCGTGACGGCCCGCGAGCCCTGACCAGGAAGCAGACGGCTCAGCTGGGCGACGCCGGCGCCGATTGGCGCCGTGTCGTGACGACGGTCACGGGCACGAGAATCGAGCCCTTGAGCCGGGTCGGGATGTCCTGCCCCAGCCACCTGGAGATCCCTGGCGGCAACGTGGAGAGAAGGACTTCGTCGATCTCGCGGCCACGAAGCGCATCCTCGGTCGCCTCGACCGGATCGCGGTGGCCGATCTCACCGGTGACCGTCGCTCCCATACGGCGCAATCGACCGAGCGCTTCGTCGAGCCGCTCCTGCGCCGCGGCGCGGGCCTCATCCTCGTCCCAGGTGAGTCCGCGCTGGTTCGGCGTGGCCGGCACGACGATGTGGAAGGCCGCCTCGCCGGTCGCCATCCGCTCCTCGATCGCTGTGCTGAGCTCGGGGCTGTCAAGGGTCTGGTTCCCCACGACCAGATAGGAGCGCATGGGACACCTCCTTGGTGATGTGGTCCACCCAGGAACCGTACGCTCGCCTGGCAATGGTCGGATCCGCATCCACCAGTGCGAGGCGATCGGGCTCAGCGGGGCCCTCGGCGAGGTCGGTACATCCACGATAAGCCTCAGGTGAGAGGCGCGGGCTACTGTCCGGAGACCGTCGGGTTGGCCGTGGTTGCTGACCGAGCGAGCTACCTCCCGGAGGTTGCGTGGTCTGACCGTGACCGGGCCTCACCCATGAGCTCACCGCCGATGAACGAAGGGTACGGAGATCCGTCCCGACGTTCGGATCGGAGGTTTCATGAAACGATCGATGCTGTTTCGCGCCGCTCTCGCCGCCTGTCTCCTCGTCGTCTCCACGGCATCGGTCGTGGCTGGCGTGGAACCGTCGCCAAAGGCGGCTCCACCAATCCATGGGACAACTCGATATGTCGTCGACGGCGTCTACCAGCAGTACGACACCACGGGCGGCTTCTACAGCACCGGGATCGGCTGCCGCGGTCCCTGCACGACCAGCATCCAGACCGGGTTCTCCTGGTCCAACTCGTGGTCGGCCACGATCACCTTTTCGAAAGCACCGATCGACGCTGCCGTCGGCTTCAACACAGGCGCCACAGGCTCGGTCTCGTACACGCAGAGCTTCTCGGTGCCGTCGGGGAGGTCCGGCGTGATCTGGTACGCGGACTACTACCACGTCAAGAAGCTGAACGTTCACACGGAGACCTGCTATGGCGTGGGCGGGTGCACGTACAAGTACGGCACGGCCACGACCAGACAGTGGTTCCAGCGGCTCTACTACGTCGTCCTGAGCTGATGAGATGCGGCCGGAGCCGCCGCACGTTGGCTCCGGCCCTACAGGGTGACAGTGATGAACGCCGACTCACGACCTCGCATCCGACCGCACGCCGGATCCCTCGGGACCGCTCTGCTGCTCGTGGGCGCCTGTTCCGTCGCTCCGCCGGCGAGTGCCTGGCCAGAGACGCCGGTTCCGCCCAACGGCTGGACGTCACTGGGAGGCGTCCGCGGAGCAGCCTCGGACGGCCGGCTGGTCAGTCGCCTGACCTTCTCGGGACGACCGATCGCCATCAACGCCGCGTGCCGAGGGGACGGCACGCTCTTCGTGATCGTGGACTGGACCGACGTGTCGCCGTCGTCGGGTCCGGCCACGTTCGAAGCGTCGGCGTTTCCGTGCGTGGGTCCGGTCGACGCCTCCATGTCGTCACGCATCGAGGGGACGAACCCGCCGACTGGATCCGCGGACGTCAATATCTTTGTCGTCGAAGGGCAGAGCGCGGTAGGCGATGCGAGCTTTGCCGTTTCGATCGAGGAGCGCGACCCCTAGATCCAGAGCGCAAGTGGGTGATCGAAACCGTTGCGTTCATGCCTTGCGCAAAACCATTGCGATAGCCGTCGGCGCGCGGCGGGGGTATCCTCTTGGCCGTTCATCTGGCCGCCCGAGCGCGGCCGATCATGCACTCATCTCCTACAGGAACCGGACCGTGTCACATACCCAGGCGCGGGGGAGGTTTAGCTCATGTCGCTGTCGCAACGTGTAGAGCGCGCGCAGCAGCAGAAGGTCGACCCACTTGCGGGCGAACCCGAGCGCGCGGTGATCCCGGTTCCCAGGGAAACGCCTCGTGCACCAGGGCGCGAGGGGATGCTGCGGAGCATCACGCAGCGGCTCGAGGACGAAGTCGTCAGTGCCTTCGACGCCAGCCTGGACATCAAGAATTCGGACGAGGTCCGCGCCAAGATCGAGCGGATGGTCGACAGGGTCATCGGCCAGTACGAGTTCGCGGTCACCCAGAACGAGCGTCTGCGGCTCGTAAACGAGATGATCCACGAGGTCACCGGGCTCGGGCCCCTGGAGCCGCTCCTCGCCGACGAATCGGTCACGGAGGTCATGGTCAACGGGCCGCGGAACGTCTACATCGAGCGGCACGGCAAGATCCAGCGTGTCGACGTCACGTTTCACAGCGACGAGCACGTCAGACGGATCATCGAGCGGATCATCACCCCGCTCGGTCGCCGCATCGACGAGTCGAGCCCACGCGTGGATGCGCGCCTCGCGGACGGATCGCGCGTCAACGCCGTGATCGCACCGCTTTCGCTCATCGGACCGGTGATCACGATCCGCAAGTTCTCGGCGAAGCCATACACCGTCGAGGATCTGATCAAGTTCGGCACGGCCACGGCCGAGATGTTCGAATTCCTGCGGGTGTGCATCGAGGCCAAGCTCAACGTCTTCGTCTCGGGCGGCACGGGATCCGGCAAGACGACCACGTTGAATGTGCTCTCATCGTTCATCCCCAACGACGAACGCATCGTCACGATCGAGGACGCAGCCGAGCTTCAGCTCTATCAGGAGCACCTCGTCACGCTCGAGTCGCGACCGGCCAACCTGGAGGGCGAGGGCGAGATCACGATGCGCCACCTCCTGCGCAACGCCCTGCACATGCGGCCCGATCGGATCATCGTCGGCGAGTGTCGCGCAGGCGAAGCGCTCGACATGATCCAGGCGATGACGACGGGGCAGGCCGGTTCGCTCTCCACCGGTCACGCGAACAGTCCTCGGGACATGCTCCGACGGATCGAGACGATGGTCCTCATGACCGGGTACGAGCTGCCGCTGCGCGCCATCCGCGAGCAAGTCGCCTCGGCGGTGGACCTGATTGTCCATACCGCGCGGCTCAAGGACGGTACCCGCAAGATCATCAACATCACGGAGGTCTACGGGATCGAGGACGACGAGATCCTTACGCAGGACATCTTCGCCTTCGACCAGACAGGTGTGAAGGACGGCAAGATCGAGGGGGAGCTCAAGCCGACGGGCATCCGCCCGACCTTCATGCGTCGCTTCGCGGCCAGCGGGATCGAGCTGCCGCCGGGCGAGTTCGGGATCCCGCCCGAGGATCCCAATCGCCCCACACATCCAGGCAAGGAACGGACCCGCTGGGGAGGCAGCGACGGGGCGTCGCACGACCCGGCCAGCCTCGTCACGGTCGGTCTCGGCCGCGCTGTGACGGCTGGTGGCATGGTCTACGTTTCCTCGATCGGGCCGATCGACCCCGAGACGGGCAGGGTCGTCAATGGCACGATCAAGGAGCAGACGCGCCTGTGCCTCCAGAACCTCAAGGCAAAACTGGAATCGGCAGGAAGCTCGCTCGAGAAGGTCGTGTGGGCCAACTGGTCGCTCCGCGAGCCGACCGACTTCGACACATTCAACGAGGAGTGGGTGCGCTGGTTCCCGGGCGACACGCCGATCGGCCAGGGGACCCTCATGCCGCCGCTGCAGCGTCGGGCCGGGTTCCGGATCTCGATCGGAGTGATCGCCGAGGCGTGAGCCGATCGGGACTCAGCCCGAGAGCGTCTTGCGGAAGAACACGAGGTCCGTGCCAAGGTGCGGCTGTCGGTGGGTCTCGCGATAGCCGTACCGGGTGTACATCGCGATGTTCGCCGTGTAGCGCTCGTTGGTCAGCAGACCGACCTCCTGCCGCCCGAGGCGGCGCGCCTCGTCCTCGGCGTGAATGAGCAGCTGACGCCCCAGTCCTCGGCCCTGCGCTCCGGGCGCCACCGCAACGTTCTCGATCCATAGGTGGTCGTCGCGAAGGTCAAGCTCGAGAACGCCGACGATCCCACTCGCTTCCTCGATCACCCAGACAGCGTGCTTGCGCACGGCAACCGCGTAATCGGTCAACATCGGCAGCGGCGTACGCCCGATGAGTGGCGCGTAGTGTTGGTACGCCGCGTGGACGACCGCCACGATGGCAGGAACGTCCCCGTCGTCGGCAAGACGGAGTGCTGAAGGTTCCACTAGCGTCCGAGGAGCTGGTCGACCGGCGCGAAATCGTCGGTCAGGACGACCGATGGGCCGATGAAGGCGGCGACGTCCGCGGGATCGGCAACGACGGCCGTCTGCTCGAGCTCTCCCCAGGATGCGATCGCTGCATCGATCGACGCCAGGTCAAGGGGCGTCTCGCTTGCCACGACCACGAGGTTGCCGCCGGCGCCGCTCTCGATCGTGCCACGGCCGCTGATCACAGCCACGTGCGAGAACCGCGCGGCGGAGGTTGCGGCCATGGCCCGGACG
>JBKKCW010000093.1:0-2801 GCA_046712485.1 Candidatus Limnocylindrales bacterium | reverse complement strand
ATGAGCGCGACTCCGGCCCAGGACGCCGGCGCGCTCCTGCGCGAGGGAACCGAACGGCTCCGGACGGCCGGGTCGGAGACCGCGCGGCTCGATGCCGAGCTGCTCCTCGCCGACGCGATCGGCGTCGCACGGACCGTGATCGTGGCCCGCGGGGACGCCCAGGTCGGGCCGGAGGCGGGGGCACGCTTCCGCGCCTCGATCGATCGTCGCGCGACGGGCGAACCCGTCGCCTACATCCGGGGGATCAAGGAGTTCTACGGGCTGGCCTTCTCGGTCGACGGGCGCGCCTTGATCCCTCGGCCGGAGACGGAACGCCTCGTCGAGCTGGCTGGAGCGGAGATCCGTCGACGACTGGGTCGAACGATGGATCGGGGAGCGCGGATCCGGGTGGTGGACGTGGGCACGGGGAGTGGCGCGATCGTGGTCGCATTGGCCGTCGAGCTGCACCGCGGCCACACGCTCGACGCCGTCGAATTTCTGGCCACCGACGTCTCGGAGGAGACCCTCGACCTCGCACGCGAGAACGCGGTTGCACATGCGGTCGCAGAGGGGATCCGGTTCGAGCGAGGGGATCTGCTGGCGGACCTGGCGGGGTCGTACGGGCCGTTCGACGTGATCCTGGCGAACCTCCCCTATGTGCGCCACGACGTCGTGCCGCGATTGCCGGTTGCCGCCTTGTTCGAGCCTGTACGCGCGCTCGATGGTGGCGAGGATGGCCTGCGCGTGATCGAGAGGCTTCTCCAGCAGCTGCCCGCACACATCGCGGACGGCGGGCTGGCACTGCTGGAGATCGGCGCCGATCAGGGCAGCTCCATCGTCGAGCGCTGCGCCGAGGTTCTTCCCGGCTGGCGATGCGATGTCGAAGTCGACCTTGCCGGGTTGCCGCGCGTCGCACGGATCCGCCGGGGCGCGGGGCTCGGCTGACCGGTCCCACGATCCCGGAGGCGTTCCGGCGAACCCGTTGGCCTTCCGTCATCATCTTCATGTGCCCAGACCCACGACGCCCCAACCCATCCTGCCCATCGAGCTCATCGCCCTCGACATCGACGGGACCCTGATCGGCGACGACCTGGTCATCGGGACGGACACCCGGGCGGCCGTTCGCGCGGCGCTCGCCCGCGGCGTGCCGATCAGCATCGTGACCGGTCGGATGGTCTCGAGTGCCATGCGCTTTGCCCGCGAGCTCGGGCTCACCGGGCCGATCGTCGGGTACCAGGGTGGTTTGATCCGGGCGATGCCCGAGGCCGGGTCCGCTCGTCTAGGGCGTCTGCTCAAGCACACCCCGATCCAGGCGGCGACGGCGCAGGAGATCGTGCGCTGGACGAGGGACCAGGGCCTGGACCCACACGTCAACCACCTCGAGCGCTTCATCCTGCGTGCCGACGACCCGAACGCCGACGATTACAGCGCGTTCATGGGCGCCCGAGCCGAACTGGTTCCGGACCTCGCCGAATCGATCCATCACCCCGTGACCAAGGTGCTCGCCGTCGGCGAGCCGCCACGACCCACCGAGCTTGCCCCTCTCGCCCGTGCGCGGTTCGCGGGTCTCGCCGATGTCACGATCAGTCACCCGAGGTTCCTCGAGTTCGTGGCGCCGGGCGTCTCGAAGGGGCAGGCGATCCGCTATCTCGCCCGCCGACTCCGCGTTCGGCTGGGCGCGACGCTGGCAATCGGCGATCAATGGAACGACCTCGAAATGCTGGCGGAGGTCGGCCACGGGGCGGCGATGCCAAGCGCACCGACCGAGGTGCGCGCCGTGGCTCGGTACATCGCGCCGCCGCTGGCCGAGGAGGGCGTCGCCCGAATGATCGAGGCGCTGGTCCTGGCGCAGCCGGCGGCGGCCCGGGCCGCCTCGCGACGGATGGCCGGGGAAGCCGATGCGTTGCGCGAGGGAGTCGGAGCACCGCGCGAGGCGGCTGACGCCACCGAGCGCGTCGCCGCGGCAGCGACAAGTCGTGGCCGGGCATCGGGCCGCACGAGAGCGCGTCGCGGTCAGCGGCTCACGGCATGATCGCTCCGATCGTGCCTGACGGCCCGGCTGGCTGGGCTCGAGCCATCGATACCCTGCGTGCCGGCGGCGTCGTGGCGTTGCCAACCGACACGGTCTATGGCATCGCCGTCGCGCTCGATACCCAGGGCGGCGTCGAGCGGCTGTTCGACGTCAAACGCCGGCCGCCCGACAAGGGGATCATGCTGCTGCTCGAGGATGCAACGCAGGCGTACCGGATCGGCGTCATGACGCCGGCGGCCGCCGCGCTTGCCGAGGCGTGCTGGCCCGGTGGATTGACCGTGGTGGTGCCCCAGAGAGGGGACGTGTTGTTCCCCAGTGCCCTGACCGGCGGCGCCTCCACGATCGGCATGCGGGTGCCGGACCACGCGACTCCGCGCGCCCTCGCGGGTGGTGTCGGGCCGCTCCCCACCACGTCGGCCAACGTCTCCGGCATGTCGGAGGCCCGCCACGCGGCCGAGATCCAGCGTCAGCTCGGCGACGGCGTGGATCTCATCCTGGACGGCGGCCCCGCCCACGGCGGCCCCGCGTCGACGGTCGTCGACTGCACAGGTTCGGTGCCACGCATTCTGCGGATCGGGGCGCTGTCGCTCACCCGCCTGGCGGAGATCTTCGAGGCGGCGGGGGTGCAGCACGATCTGTCGACCTGAGGCGTCGCCGGTGATTCGCTCGGGCGCTCGTCGGCGGACCGGTTCGTGGGAAGATACGCCAAGGTGCGTCGTCGGAGGTCCAGCCGAGGCGGAGAGGATGGCGCGGGCGTGTGGAAGGAGTCGGGCAGACCATGACCATCTCG
>JBKKCW010000092.1:0-4079 GCA_046712485.1 Candidatus Limnocylindrales bacterium | reverse complement strand
ATCCCGGGCATCCGGCCGGGGCGGCCGACCCAGGATTACCTCGCCCGGGTGGTCAGCCGGATCACATTCGCCGGAGCCCTGTTCCTGGCGATCGTGGCGGTCTCGCCGCAGGTCGCCAGCCTGGCGTTCCCCGATCTCGGCGCACTCGCCCTCGGCGGCACCAGCCTGCTGATCGTCGTCTCCGTCGTTGTCGAAACCATGAAGCAGATCGAAGCCCAGTTGATGATGCGAAATTACGAAGGATTCATCCGGTGAGCGCCCAGCTCACACCAGCGCCGCTTCTAGCGGCCCATCCGTGCGTTGCCACCTCCCGGCGCGCGCTCACGCACCTCGAGGTGCGCTCGCGCGCGTCCTCGGCGGCGCCTTCGGCTGGACTCGCCATGAGCGACGCAACCGGGTTCGAGTGACTGCCGTCGTCCTCCTTGGCGCTCCGGGCGCAGGGAAAGGGACGCAGGCGCCCATTCTGGCGGGTCGTCTTGGAGTGCCCGTTCTTGCCTCGGGGGACCTGTTGCGGGCGGCGGTTGCTGCCCGGACCGCACTCGGCGCGGTCGCCAATCGGTACATGAGTCGCGGGCAGCTCGTGCCCGACGACACCATCGTCGACATCTTTCTCGAGCGCCTCGCCGCGGATGACGCCGCCAGGGGCGCCATCCTCGATGGTTTCCCGCGGACCCGCGGCCAGGCTGAGGCGCTCGACCGCGCCCTCGAGTCTCGTGGGGAGCGCGTCGATCTCGCCCTCTTCATCGACGTGCCCGAGGATGATCTCGTGGCGCGCATGGCCAGCCGCCGGATCTGCGCCGCCAATGGGCACGTCTACAACGTCGCCTCCAACCCGCCGATCACCCCGGACGTGTGCGACCTCGACGGGTCGGAGCTCGTCCAGCGGGAGGATGACCGCGAGGAGACGGTCCGGGCGAGGATGGCCGAGCAGCTCGAACCGCTCCGCGAGGTCGTCGACCACTATCGGGCGACCGGCGTCCTGCGAACCATCGACGGTCTGCGTCCGATCGACGAGGTGACGACGGCCCTGCTGACGGCGACCGACCTCAAGCTCGGTGCGGCCTGATCATGGTCACCCGCAAGTCGCGTTCGGAGATCGAGCGGATGCGCCAGGCCGGTCGGATCGTGGCAGAGGTCCTGGACAGGATCGAGACCGAACTCCGACCGGGGGTTTCGACCGCCGATCTCGATGCCATGGCCGAGGAGCACATCCGGGCCGCGGGCGCCGTGCCGTCCTTCAAGGGGTACCCGGGGATCAACCCGAAGCGCCCGTTCCCCGGCAGCGTGTGCATCTCGATTGACGACGAGATCGTCCACGGCATCCCGGGTTCCCGGACGATCCGGGAGGGCCAGATCGTCTCGGTCGACGCCGGCGCGATCGTGGACGGCTGGCATGGTGATGGGGCGAGGACGTTCTTCGTCGGCGATGCGCCTCCCCGTGTCCGGCAGCTCATCGACCTGACCCGTGATGCGATGCTGGCCGGGATCGCGGCCGCCGTCCCGGGCAACCACATCGACGACATCTCCGCAGCCGTGGAAGACGTCGCCAGGGATGCGGGCCTGGGGATCATCCGTCAGTTCGTGGGCCACGGGATCGGCACCGCGATGCACGAGGAGCCGCAGGTGCCCAACTACCGGACCGGTCGCCAGGGTCGCAAGCTGGAACCCGGGATCTGTTTGGCGATCGAGCCGATGTTCACGCTGGGCGAACACGACACCCGGATCCTCGGCGACGACTGGACGGTCGTCACCGCGGACGGCTCCCTGGCGGCACATTTCGAGCATTCGATCGCTGTGACTGCCGACGGGCCTCAGATTCTCACCCTGGCGTGAGCAAGCAGCCCATGCTCCGTGCCGGACCAGGCCGAGGTGCCAGCCTGGAGCTGGGCAGGCGCGAGCTGGACAGCCGCAGGGCCGGGCAGTCCGGAGCCGGGCAACCCTCGGATGTCGTCCTCAGGCGCGAGTTCGAGACATTCCCTCGTGGAGGAGTGCGGAATCCTGCAGATTGGGCCGGAAGTTGGAGCTGTTCACGCTCAGGTGTGCCAGATGCGCGCCTGACAACGACACGTGCCTCCGGGGAGCCTGCGGAGTCCCGCCGCGCAGCACGGACGTTGGGATGATTGCGTGGCGTGAGCTCCGGGTTGCCTCAACTGCCCAACCTTGATACGCTACGCGTTCGTGTGTCGGCCCGTCTGGGCCGACACTGCTCGTGAGAAAGGGAAGCACGTAGCCTGTGGCCAAAAAGGACGCGATCGAGGTGGAGGGGACGGTGATTGAACCCCTTCCCAATACCATGTTCGCGGTCGAGTTGGAGAACGGCCACCGGGTGCTCGCCCACATCAGCGGCAAGTTGCGGATGAACTTCATCCGAATCCTGCCCGGTGATCGAGTCCGTGTCGAGTTGTCACCGTACGACCTGACGCGCGGCCGGATCACGTACCGACTCAAATAGCCCATCCCAGTCAGCACACGATCGAGGATCCGTTGAAAGTCAGAGCCTCCGTCAAGGCGCGTTGCGATAACTGCAAAGTGATCCGTCGCCACGGCACCGTGATGGTCATCTGCACCAACCCAAAGCACAAGCAGCGGCAGGGGTAACCGATGGCCCGAATCGCCGGCGTCGACGTCCCGCGCGAGAAGCGTGTCGAGGTCGCCCTCACCTATGTCTTCGGGATCGGTCTGCCCACCAGCCAGAAGATCCTCGCCCAAACCAACATCAACCCCGACACCCGGGTGCGCGATCTGACCGAAGAGCAGGTCAACCGGCTGCGCGAGCTGATCGACCGCCGCTACAAGGTCGAAGGCGACCTGCGTCGTGAGGTGGCCCTCAACGTCAAGCGCCTGATCGAGATCGGCTCGTACCGCGGCCTGCGCCATCGGCGCAACCTGCCGGTCCGCGGCCAGCGAACCAAGACCAACGCTCGCCAGCGGCGCGGACCGAAGAAGACGGTCGGCGTGCGGCGCAAGAAGTAACGAGGGACTGACCACGTATGGCGGAACGCAAGCGAGCAGTCAAGGTTCGTCGCCGGGAGAAGAAGAACGTCCCCCAGGGCCACGTGCATATCCAGGCAACGTTCAACAACACGATCATCACGATCACCGACCTCAATGGCGCGGTCGTCAGCTGGGGCTCGGCCGGCGTGGCCGGCTTCAAGGGCTCCCGCAAGAGCACGCCGTACGCCGCGGCACTCTCCGCTGAGGGCGCAGCCAAGCGTGCCATGGAGCACGGCATGCGCCAGGTCGAGGTCTACGTGAAGGGTCCGGGCGCCGGCCGCGAGCAGGCAGTTCGATCGCTGCAGGCCGCCGGCCTGGAGGTCAGCGCCATCACCGACGTCACCCCAATCCCGCACAACGGCTGCCGCCCGCCCAAGCGGCGCCGAGTCTAGAGCTCCGAGGACCAATGGCTCGCTACACCGACTCCGTCTGCCGCCTCTGCCGTAGGGAGGGCGCCAAGCTCTTCCTCAAGGGGACGCGCTGCTATACCAAGAAATGCGCATTCGAGCGTCGCCCCAGCCCGCCCGGTCAGCACGGCGTCCGCCGCCGCAAGGTCGGTGAGTACGGGCTGCAGCTGCGCGAGAAGCAGAAGGTCCGCCGGACCTATGGCGTCCTGGAACGGCAGTTCCGCAACTACTTCGTGGACGCCGAGAACCATCCCGGCGTGACGGGCGAGAATCTGCTTCGTTCGCTCGAGCTCCGTCTCGACAACGTGGTCTACCGGATGGGCATCGCCACATCACGTGCGCAGGCCCGCCAGTTCGTCGGCCACGGGCATTTCAGCGTCAACGGACGACCGACCAACATCTCGTCGTACCAGCTCAAGCCGGGCGACAAGGTCGAGGTCCGCGAGACCCATCGGGCGCGCGAACCGTTCAAGATCGCCAAGGAGGCGCTCCGCTCGCACCAGACGCCCGAGTGGTTGAGCGTCGATCCTGCCAGCCTGAGCGGAGCCATTGTGACCCCGCCAACCCGCGACCAGATGCCGCTCGACCTCAACGAGCAGCTCGTGGTCGAGTACTACTCGAGGTAACCCGCCCTCATGATCGAACTCGAGACCCCGCAGATCGAGCCCGTCGAGGAAG
>JBKKCW010000091.1:0-3701 GCA_046712485.1 Candidatus Limnocylindrales bacterium | reverse complement strand
GGGCTGGGAGGCGGTGATGATCAACTCGAACCCGGAAACGGTCTCGACCGACTTCGACGCCAGCTCACGGCTCTACTTCGAGCCGCTCGATCCCGAGAGCGTCCGGAGCGTGATCGAGGCCGAGACCGGACCTGGTGAGACAACCCTCCCCGCGGTCGTGGCCTACGGCGGCCAGACGCCGCTGAACCTCGCAGCGCCACTCGCCGCCGCCGGAGTGCCGCTCCTGGGCTCGGACCTCGAGGCGATCGACCCGGCGGAGGAGCGGACCCGCTTCTCCGCGCTGCTCGATCGGCTCGGCATCCCTCAGCCCGAGGGCGGGATGGCCCACAGCATCGAGGAGGCCCTGACCCTCGCCGAGCGCATCGGCTACCCGGTGATCGTCCGTCCGAGCTTCGTCATCGGCGGCCTCGCGATCGACTTCTGCTACTCGCCCGACGACCTCGTCCGGCAGCTCGCGGCGGCGACGGGCGTCGACCCGGACCGCCCGGTCCGGATCGATCGCTACCTCGAGGGCATCGAGGTCGACGTCGATGCGGTCAGCGACGGCGAGCGGGTCCTGATCCCCGGGCTCCTCGAGCACGTCGAGCGGGCTGGGGTTCACAGCGGCGACTCCGTCGGAATGTTCCCGCCCCAGACCGTCGGGGTCGGCGATCAGGATTTGATCGTCGCGACGATGGAACGGATCGTGCTCGCCCTCGGCGCGACGGGGCTCGTCAACGCCCAGTTCATCGTGCGCGACGATGGCGTTTATCTGATCGAGGTCAATCCGCGTGCTTCACGTACCGTCCCGTTCATGTCCAAGGTGACCGGGGTGCCGATGGTCGAGCTGGCGGTCCGGATCTCGCTTGGCGCGACGCTCTCAGAGCTCGGCTGGGGTGGGGGACTCCTGCCTCCTCCGGCCTTCGTGGCCGTCAAGGCGCCGGCATTCTCGACGGCCAAGCTGCGCGGAGTCGATCCGTCCGTGGGACCCGGCATGCAGTCGACAGGCGAGGTCATCGGGATCCATACGGACCGGCGCGTGGCCCTCGCCAAGGCCCTGCTCGGAGCGGCCCTCGTCCCGCCGCGGGCCGGCGAGGGAGGCGAGCTTGCCCTGTTGTCGATCGCGGATCGTGACAAGGCGCTGTTGGCGCGGCTGGCGGCCGCGCTCGCGAACGCGGGCTATCGACTCGCGGCCACCCCGGGCACGCGGGCGGCGCTCGCTGCGGCAGGGCATGAAGCGCGGGCCGTGGCCAAGCTCGGCGAGCCGCCCGACGAGGCAGCCGGGGAGGTTCCAATCCTGGACATCATCGCCACCGGCGACGTCCGGCTCGTCGTCAACACGCCCACCCCACGATCGGGCGCCGTCCGGGACGCGGCCGAGATCCGGTATGCGGCCACCGCGGAGGGGATCCTCTGCCTGACGGCGATGGAGACAGCCGTCGCCGCCGCCGAGGCGCTCGATCCGGCGATCGCGGACCAACTCGCGGAGGTCCGCTCGCTCGACGAATGGGTACCGGGCAACAAGGTTGTCGCGGTCTGACCTCGGCCCCACCGGCCCCGGCCCGAAGGCGCCGTCGGCCCCACCGGCTCCGAGCCGAAAGGTGCCGTCCGCGCGCCTCGCAGACTGCAAGACGACCCCGAGACCACCGAATGGGTACCCAGCGCGCGTATTCGTGTCTGGCAGGCCACAGAATCTCATCGAACCGTCGGCAGCCGTACATCGCGGCCCTTCTGCAGTCTCCCAGACACGCGCCCGGCAGTGCCGAGATCGGAACCGGACACCGCGGCCGGGCGGAGGCCGTGGGACGAGACTTGCAAGGCCATGGCGTGGTTGCAGGCATGCAACCAATCTGCTAGCGTCGCAGCATGGCCACTCTTCATGTGCGCGGCGTTCCGGACGACCTGTATCAGGCGCTCACTGAACGCGCCCGCGAGCGCGAAACATCACTGACGGCCGAGACGATCCGCCTGCTTCGAAGCGCAATGGCGCTCGATCGGCCGGGACAGGCAGCCTTGATCGAGTCGATCCTCCAGGTCCGTCAACCGATGCCTCCGGGCGGGCCGTCCTCGGCCCGGCTGATCCGTGAGGACCGTGGGCGTTAGTGCCTGTCACGTTCGTGGTCGACGCCTCGGTCGTCGTGGAGTTACTGGTGCCGGGGAGGCATGGGGCCGCGGCCGATCGGTTCATGGGTGGCCTTGGATGGCCAGAGCCAACGGAACTCTTCGCGCCCGACATGATCCTGCTCGAGGTCGGCAACGCCCTGCGCAAGGTCGCCCAAGCTGGGCTCGTTCGCCAGCCGGTCGCAGATGAGCTGGTTGTCCGGCTTCAGGGCCTGGCGATCGCAAAGGTCGAATCCAGCGCGCTCCTGGCCGGGGCCTGGTCGCTACGCCACAACATGACCGTATTCGATGCAGCCTATGCGGCCCTCGCTCGTGAACTCTCGGTTCCTCTGGTCACGACCGATGCGCGGCTGGCCCGGGCCTGTCGGTCGGCGGGCATCCGGGCGTTCGAGCTTGACGACTCCGAGCTCGACGCGATCCTGACGATGCTCGAACCGACAGGCGGCTGAGAGCGCGACACCGACGCTGCTTGACGCACATGGCCATCGATGGCTATATATGGCCATGAAGCGCGTCGGAGTCGCGGACCTGAAGGACCAGCTGTCGAAGTACCTGCGTGCCGTCGAGGGTGGCGTTGAGGTGGAAGTCACCGATCGGGATCGGCCGATTGCGCGCATCGTCCCGATCCGAATTTCCGATCGGGTGATGGTTCAGCCGTCGAACAGGCCATTCGCCGCAATCCGGAACCGCAGGTACTCGACGTCGCGGTGGTCCAAGCGGTCAATTGACGTGCTGCTCGAGGAACGGCAGGGCCGTTGAACGCGTACATCGACTCGTCAGTCCTGCTCCGAATCATCCTCGGCGAACCGGGTCGCCTGACGTCGTGGAGGCGTATCGACCTGGCGGTGTCGAGCCAGGTGCTTCGCCTCGAATGCCTCCGGACGATCGATCGGGCGCGAATGCAGCTTCAACTGCCCGATGAAGCCGTCTCACGTCAGCGGGCGGATGCCCTCGAGGCGATCGAAAGCATCAGCCTGATCCCACTCACGACGCCGGTCCTGGAACGCGCCGCGGAGCCATTTCCCACGCTCATCGGATCGTTGGATGCGCTTCACCTTGCGAGCGCCATGCTCGTGCGCGAGCAATACGACGACATCGTGTTCGCGACCCACGATCACGCGCTGGCCGTGGCTGCACGCGCCGTGGGATTCCAGGTCGACGGTGCATGAAGGCCCGGGAGCGCCGAGCGACGACGCTGGCTCAGCTCGGCGTGACCACGATCGCCTGGCCGAGCGACCACAACGTCAGGGTCGTCAAGCCGATCATCACCACGGCGAGGGGCAACTGACGCAGCCGGAGCCCGGCGGCATTGAGGCCCTCCGGCGCCTCCTCCGCTGCGACGACGTGCCCGCCCCAGGCACCGAGCATGTGCCCGCCGACCACGGCCGCGAGCTGTACGGTCCAGACCAGACCCGGAGGCAGGACGTCACCGCTCGGCTCGTGGAACGCGGTGCCGAACAGGTCCCAGCCGCGCTGGAACGGGTCCGAAATGGCGACGAGAATGCGTTGGCCATCGATCAGCAGGTACGTGAAGTAGTGCGCGATGAGATAGCCGACGGCGATCGGCAGTAGCCCGGCGCCCGTCGCGGCGAGTCCCACCA
>JBKKCW010000090.1:0-3771 GCA_046712485.1 Candidatus Limnocylindrales bacterium | reverse complement strand
GACGGAGTCTCCTCGATCCGGAGCGAGGGCGAGGGTATCGACACGGTCGACGCCGTCGTCGCCGACCAGCTCCTCGCGTATGACGCGCGATGCGCCTCAGCGATGCCGCCGCTAGGAACGGGAGTTGACTGAAGAATTGCATTCGAGCCCAGAAGATTGCTCGTCGGTACTTTCGGGGAGTTGCTCGAACGCGCCACCAATCCTCAAGGTTGCTGCAGACCCAATGCGAGGACGGATTTGACGGGACAGGCAGTTGATGGATCGCCGCTCGTCGCGGTTGTCATCCCCGCGCTGAACGAGGCCGGCAAGATCGGGCGCGTGCTCGACAAGCTGCCGAAGGATGGCAGGTTCGAGGCGATCGTCGTCGATGACGGCTCGACCGATGGCACCGGTGACGAGGCGAAGGCACACGGCGCCTCGGTGGTCGTCCGGCACGAGCACCGGTCCGGTGTCGGTGCCGCCATTCGGGACGGTTGGACCGTCGGCGTCGAACGCAATCGCCCGTACCTCGCCCTCCTGTCCGGGGACGACCAGCACGAGCCAGCGGAGTTGGTCGGTGCGTTCGAGGCGCTTCTTCGTGAAGGTGCCGACTACGTCCAGGGTTCCCGCTGGATCCCCGGCGGACGAGTGGTCGGGCCATCTGGTGGTCGCGGGAGAGGGACCCAGATCTACTCGATCGCCTTCAGCATCCTCGCCGGGCGACGGGTGACCGATGCAACCAACGGGTTCCGGATCTTCAAGACGAGCCTGCTCGCCGACCCTGGCATCCGCCTCGATCAATCGTGGCTCACCAGCTACGACCTTGAGCCATACGTGCTGTTCAAGGCGATCCGCGGCGGCTACCGGGTCATCGAACACCCTGTGACCGTGATCTACCATGCGACGGAGGGTTATACCAAGATGCGCGGCCTTCGCGATTGGTGGCGGCTGTTCCGGCCGGCGCTCCTCCTGCGGACGGGGGTCAAACGATGACGGCGTCCTACGATCGCTCGTTCGGTGGCAGGAAGATCCTGGTCACGGGCGGTGCCGGATTTGTCGGCGGCGCTTTGACCCGCCGCCTGGTCGATTCTGGTGCACGCGTCACCGTTCTGGACGACCTGTTCACCGGCAAGGCGGAGACCATCCCGACCGGCGCCGAATTCGTCCGCGGCTCCGTGACCGATCGAGCCCTCGTCGATGAGCTCGTCGCGTCCCACGGCCTGGTCTTCCACCTTGCCGCGCGCAACATCATCGCCTCGACCGCCAACCCGCGCGACGACTTCGAAACCAACATCGGCGGGACGCTCAATATCCTCCTGGCAGCGCGAGCGTCTCGCGTCGATCGGATCGTCTATGCGTCTTCGGCCTCCGTCTACGGCAACCCGCGCTCCATCCCGATCAACGAGGACGACCAGGCCGTGTTGCTGTCGCCGTATGCCGTGAGCAAGCTCGGCGGTGAGAACTACTGCACGGCCTTTTACGAGAGCTATGGGCTCCCGACCGCGTGCGTTCGATACTCGAACGTCTTCGGTCCAGGCCAACGGCCGGACAACCCCTACTGCGGGGTTGTATCGAAGTTCCTTGCCGACGCTCAGGCGGGTCGGTCCGTGACCGTCCACGGCGACGGCGAGCAGACACGCGACTACACGTTCATTTCGGACGCCGTCGAAGCCACGATGCTTGCGGCCATCCACCCGCGGGCGGAAGGCGAAGTCTTCAACGTGGGCACCGGCATCGAGACATCGGTCAACGCTCTCGCCGCAAGCATCGGCATCGCATTGGGAAAGCCGGTCGACGTCCAGCACATCGATCGGCGCGACATCGACAACATCCGGCGCCGCGTCGTCAACATCGAGAAGGCGCGCCGGATGCTGCGTTGGACGCCGCAGGTCACACTCGAGCGAGGGCTGGCGGAGACGGCTGCGTGGTTCGTGGAATCCCAGTTCGCCACCGCCAGCGCGAGCGCGTGACTTCGCGTCCACTCCTGGAGTCGATCGACACGGCGTGAGCCTCCCGCGGCTCTGGGCATTCCTGGCCGTGGCCTTGCCTGCGATTGCCGCGCTCATTGCCAGCCTGCAGAGCGTGGATCTGACGTACCACCTGCGTGCGGGCGGCGAGATCCTGGACAGTCGGGCCATCCCGACCGTCGACACCTGGACGTTCACGGCGGCGGGCGTGCCGTGGGTTGATCAGCAGTGGGGAGCCCAGGTCATTCTTGCAGCCATCTATCGGCTCGGCGGCTGGACCGGGCTCGTCTTCTTTCGTGCACTGCTCGTAGGCCTCATCTTCGGCTGTCTCTTCGCCGTCGGGCGGCGGCGCGGTCTCGATGCCAGGTTGGCTGCCTGGCTGACGCTGGCGGCCTTCGTCGTGTCGGCGGCGGCGCTCAGCCTTCGACCGCAGCTCCTCGGCATGGCATTGTTCGCGCTGGTCCTGTACCTCGTCGTGGATCGCCACATACACCCGCGCCGCCTCTGGGCGATCCCGGTCATCGTGTTGGCCTGGGCCAACCTGCATGGAAGCTTCTTCCTGGCACCGGTCGTCCTGGGACTTGCCTGGTTGGAAGATCTTCACGATCGGGCGCCACAGCCGCACCGTGTCCTGGCCGTCGCGGCCGCAGCCGCAGCAGCCGCCTGTATCACCCCGTTTGGTCCGGCCGTGTGGGCCTACGCGATCGGTCTGTCGATGAACCCGGAGGTGACACGCCGGATCACGGAGTGGCAGCCGACGTCGCTCCGTGACGTCCCAGGCCTCCTCTTCTTTGGCTCCCTGGCTGCGGTGGTGGTGCTCCTGGCGCGCCACGGGCAGCCCGTATCCTGGCCGACCCTGGCCTGGCTCGGTGTGTTCGCCGCGCTCGGCGCCTACGCGGCCAGGGGGATCGCGTGGTGGCCGCTCGGTGCCGTCGTCGGCGTAGCGGGTCTGCTGGCGGTCGATTCGCCAGAGCGATCCACCAGGCCGCAACCGCGCGACAAGCCCGAACTCCGCCGGCTGAATGCGGCTGTCGCGGCCATCGTCGTGATTGCTGGCGTCGCCGCCTCGCCGATATGGCGACCCATCGATCCGGGGACCGGCGCGCCGAATGGACTGGTCGCCAACGCCCCATCGGGCATCACCGCAGCGCTCCGAGACCTGGCCCAACCCGGGGATCGAGTTTTGAACCCCCAGGCCTGGGGCTCGTGGTTCGAATTCGCGATCCCGGACGTCCTCGTGGCGATCGATTCACGGATCGAGTTCTTCCCGCTCGAGGTCTGGGACGCGTATGACGTGGCGATGAGCGGCACGGACCCAGAGGCCACTCAGATACGCGCCTGGGATGTGACGATCGCCGTGCTCGCAGCACCGGACCGTCGGCTCCTCGGCCGGCTGGGTGATCTCGGGTGGCGGACCGTCTACCAAGATGACGACGGACAGGTGATGACCTCGCCGGACCGATGACTGGCCACACGGCGAGGTACCAGCCTGCCGAGGGACCTTCGGGGCCCGGTGTTGCGGCGCACCGGACTGCTAGAGTCGGGGCCATGACGGATCGAACCGCCGATCTCGACGTCGTCGTGCTCGGCGGCGGGGGACACGTTGGGCTTCCGCTCAGCCTCGCCTTCGCCAAGGCTGGAATGCGCGTCGGGATCTACGACACTAATCAAGCAACTCTGGATCGGATCGCCGCTGGCGAGATGCCATTTCTCGAGACCGGCGCGGATGCGCTACTGGGCGAGCTCCTGCCTACCGGACGCCTCGCGTTTGGCGCCGACGGCGAAATGATCGAGCGAACGATGTCCCTGGTCGTCGTGATCGGGA
>JBKKCW010000089.1:0-3003 GCA_046712485.1 Candidatus Limnocylindrales bacterium | reverse complement strand
CACCGGCAGACGCCGGATCTCCACGTTCGGTCCGTATGCCGCCAACCTCGGCTACGACCCGCAGCAGCGCGAATTCGATACCCAGGCGATCTACTGCGACGGGCCGGACGAGGCAGCGCGACGCATGCGAGCGTATGGAGCGACGCACGTATTGTCGTCCGGCGGCGTGTCCAACTGTCCAGGCGAGCCGACGGACTTCGGCGCGAGCCCAATGTTCGCCACGGTCTATTCGGCGGATGGTGTCGCCGTCTGGGAGCTGCTCGCGCCATAGCGCCGGGCCGGCCCTGGCCATTGTGCCCGCACACATTGTTGACACGGAACCAGTCCGTGGCCGTGTTGTGCCTGGCAGCCTGCACCAACGCTCGGAGGGGGCGCCGGGCGAGCGTAGCGACCAGGTCTGCGGCCTGCCAGGCACGGATCCTGGGCAAGGACCGATAACCGGGGCCCTCGATGCCTCTTTGCCGACTGCCAGGCACACACACAACGAGCGGGACACGAGCGGGACCGCCGGCCTGCCCGACTAGAGGGTTCCGCCGCGACGACCTACCACGGCAAACGAGAGGGGCACCCGACCACGATCCTGGGCACGCACATCAGCGTGCCCGCCCCACCAGTCGATCGGATATTCGGCGACCCGCTCCAGCCGCAGGTCCGCCCCGAGGAGGGCGGTGATGACCTCGCCCAGGGTCCACGCTCGGGCGAACTTCAGGCTCTGGTCCCTATCCGGGATGGACAGCCGATCGATGTATTCGGGCGCCCAGCCTCGCGATGCCTCGGGCCCGCCGAAATAGTCGTAGTCGGTGGCCACCCAGCGACCGTCCTCGTCGACGTCGAAGAGCCATTCAACGGGATGGCCCTCGAACAGGACGAGCCGCCCGGCAGGGGAGAGGAGCCGCGCGATCACGGCGGCCCATGCGTCGAGATCCTGGAGCCAGATGAGCGACCCGCGGCCCGTGTAGACGAGGTCAGCCGTTCCGTCCAGCTCGTGCGGCGTGTCCAGCACGTCGGAGAGGACCCATCGCGCAGGGGCTCCTGTGGCCGCCGCGAGCCGCGCTGCCAGCTCGAGCATCCGTGGGCTGAAGTCGACGCCGACCACCTCCGTCGCTCCCAGGTTCCAGAGCGACAGGGTGTCGCGACCGGCGGCACACTGCAGGTGGATGGCTCGCCGGCAGCGACCCTGGAGATCGCCGATCAGCTCGACCTCTGCGCCAAACAGATTCGTCCCGCCCGAGCGGATGAGGGTCACGGCCTCATCGAACCAGTGTTCGTACCGCTCGGCCGCCTCCTCCCAGGCGATCCGCGTCGCAGCGTGCATGGCGCGAACGTCGGCAACCTCCTGGACGGTCGCCGCACGGATGAGATCGGCCTGGTCGTCGCGCATCGATCGGAGCGTACACTGCCGTCCATGTAGTTGCAGACGCAACTACAAGCGTGGTATCGTGGGCTCAGAGGAGATCCTATGCCCGCTGTCGTAGTCGATGACATCACCGTACAGCCGCGGATCGCGCAACCGGATCCGGCTGTTGCTCGTCAGCGACCGGTCCGAAGCATCACCATCGCGCCGCGTGGCTTCGAGGGGGAAGGGTTTCCTGTGCGCCGTGCGTTCGCCGGCGTCGATCTCGCCGACCTCGACCCGTTCGTGCATCTCGACCAGATGGGCGAGGTCGAATACGCGCCGGGCGAGCCAAAGGGCACGCCGTGGCACCCGCACCGAGGCTTCGAGACGGTCACGTACATGATCGACGGCACGTTCGAGCACAGCGATTCGAACGGCGGCGGCGGGGTGATCACCAATGGCGACACCCAGTGGATGACCGCCGGCGCCGGGATCCTCCACATCGAGAAGCCGCCGGAGGCGCTCGTGGCAAGCGGCGGGCTCTTCCATGGGTTCCAGCTCTGGGTCAACCTGCCCGCCGCCCTCAAGTGGAGCCCGCCACGCTACCAGGACCTGCGGGCGAGCGAGGTTGCGCTGGTGTCATCGAGCGACGGTGGTGCGCTTGTCCGGGTCATTGCCGGGGACGTCGATGGCCACCATGGACCGGGCACAACCTACAGCCCGATGACGCTCGTCCACGCGACGCTGAGCCCGGGTGCGCAGCTGTCGATTCGATGGCGCCCGGACTACAACGCACTTGCCTATGTTCTCGCCGGGTTCGGCACGGCAGGTGTCGAGCGCCGCCCGATATCGAGCGGGCAGCTCGCGCTGTTCGGCCCGGGCAACGCCGTCACCATCGCAGCGGAGCCGATCCAGGAGAGCCGCAGCCCGAGCCTCGACGTCCTGCTCCTTGGCGGCAGGCCGATCGGCGAGCCCGTCGCATGGATGGGTCCGTTCGTGATGAACACGCGCGCTGAGGTCATACAGGCGATCGCCGATTACCAGGCCGGACGGCTCGGCCAGATCCCGGCCATTCACAACGCGCCAACCACCATCGTCGAGTCGCGCGACGCTGGGCCACGCGCCGGCTGATTCAGGGCTTGCGTCGGACGGGCTTGGATGCGACACTGCGCCGCAATGACCGGACGCCGTCACACCTTCGCGTGTATGTGTCGCCGCACTGCCAGGCAGGGCAGGTGGTGTAGTTAGGCGTGCGACCACGGTAACCACGCACGCCGGACACGCCCAAGACCCCTGCATGGCAGGGGTTTTTGTTTTGCCTGCCTCATCGTCACGCGAGGGAACCACGGCATGACGGACAAGCTCACAACCAGCGGTACGACCAGACGGACGATCTCGACCAAACACCTCCAGGGACGGCTCGGCGATCCCAACCTGACGATCGTCGATGTCCGGTCGATCGCCGCATACAACGGTTGGCGTCTCCGGGACGAGGCTCGGGGCGGCCATATCCAGGGCGCGGTAGCCTTCCCGAGCAGCTGGCTCCAAACCGTCGACCAGGCCGAGATCGAGAAGCAGTTGCTGGCCAAGGGAGTGACCGCGGGCCGCAAGATCGTCGTGTACGGCGATGGCCTCGAGGCGGCAGCAGTTGCCGCCAAGCTCCACAC
>JBKKCW010000088.1:0-4357 GCA_046712485.1 Candidatus Limnocylindrales bacterium | reverse complement strand
TGGCTCGAGCTCGAGGAGCGGGCACCGTGAGCCGCCGTGCTGTCCGCATCGGCATCACGGGACCGATCGGCTGCGGCAAATCCACGATCGCGCGCTGGCTCGGCGAGCGGCCCGGCGTCGTTGTCGTCGACGCGGATCGCGTCGCTCGGGATGTGCTCGACCCGGGCGGGCCGGCGCTCGATGCCGTCGTCGCCCGGTTTGGTGTCGATCTGGTCAGCGACGGGGAGCTCGATCGCGCAGCCCTCGGCCGGATCGTTTTTGCGGATCCCGTCGCGCTCCGCGACCTGGAGGCGATCGTCCATCCTGCCGTTCGGCCGAGGATCCTGGCAGCCATCGCGGCGGCCGAGTCGGCGGGCGCGATGGCGGTCGTCGTCGAGGCGATCAAGCTGGTCGAGGGTGGCCTCGCGTCCGAATGCGACGAAGTCTGGCTCGTGACCTGTGCTCCCGCGGTGCAGCGCGAGCGGTTGCTCGGGCGCGGCGCGACCGCGGCCGACGCCGATCAGAGGATCGCCGCCCAGGACGACATGTCGGTGCGACTGGCGCCGATCGTGAAGCGCGTCATTGAGACATCCGGCCGACCAGCCGATACTCGGCGGGTCGTGGAAGCTTCGCTGGACTTGGCACTGGATCGTGTGCGCGCTAGACGTGATTCGTGAGTGCATTGTTGTCATCTGCCCCGTTTGGCGCCGACAGGCCCATATCAGCACCGGAGGACCGTTACGCGGCGGAGAGGGCCGATTTGGGCGCCGCTGGTCGGCGATTCGAACCGGGCTGAGCGTGAATTCTGGGCCGCTCCCGCTCGATGAGGGCCCTGGCGCTCCGTAGTGGTCTGTGCGTGCGGTTATGGGGCACTTGCCCCTTGTCCAGACGAGTCGCCGGCGTCAATTTGTCCGGGAACCACCGCAGAACACCCGTTCGGTTCGTGCTTGACGCGGTACACTTGAGTTGATGCCCGACTTCAAGCTAGTTGCCCCGTTCGAGCCCACCGGCGACCAGCCCGCAGCGATCGAGAGGCTTGTGGATGGCCTCGAGAAGGGTCTGAACCATCAGGTCATGCTCGGCGCGACGGGTACGGGCAAGACCGCGACCATTGCCTGGACCATTGCCAGGGCCAACCGACCCACCCTGGTCCTCGCCCACAACAAGACGCTCGCCGCGCAGCTCTATGCCGAATTCCGCGAGTTCTTCCCGGAGAACGCCGTCGAGTACTTCGTCAGCTACTTCGACTACTACCAGCCCGAGGCGTACCTTCCGCGCAGCGACACGTATATCGAGAAGGACTCCAGCCGTAACGACGAGATCGACCGGCTCCGGCACGCCGCGCCCCATGCCCTCTTCGAGCGTCGCGCCGTGATCATTGTCGCGTCGGTGTCGTGCATCTACGGCCTCGGCGCACCGGTCGACTACGGCGCGACGGTCCTCAAGCTGCGCACCGGCGGGCAGTACCGGCGCGACGCGGTCCTGCGACACCTCGTCGATCTCCAGTACCAGCGCAACGACCAGGCGTTGAGCCGCGCCCGGTTCCGCGTCCGTGGCGACACCCTCGAGCTCCAGCCGGCGTCGGAAGAGCACATCGTCCGGATCGAGTTCTTCGGCGACACCGTCGAACGGATCACCGAGCTCGACCCGCTGACCGGCGAGCTCCTTGCCGAACGCCAGGAGACGAACGTCTACCCGGCCACGCACTACGTCACACCGGCGGACAAGCTCAAGGAAGCGATCATCGACATCGACGCCGAGATGGAGGAGCGGGTCGGCCAGCTCGAGGCCGAAGGCCGCGCACTCGAAGGCGCCCGGCTGCGCCAGCGGACGACGTTCGACCTCGAGATGATGCGCGAGCTCGGCTACTGCACGGGCATCGAGAACTACTCGCGCCATCTCGCTCGCCGAGAGGCGGGATCGCGGCCATGGACGCTGCTCGACTACTTCCCGCCGGATTGGCTCCTGGTCGTCGACGAATCGCACATGACGATCCCGCAGGTCGTCGGGATGTACAAGAACGACCGCACGCGCAAGGAGATCCTCGTCGACTTCGGGTTCCGGCTGCCGTCAGCACTGGACAACCGGCCGCTGACATTCGAGGAGTTCGAGGCGACCGTCCATCAGGCGATCTACATGAGTGCCACGCCGGGGCCGTACGAGCTCGAGCGCAGCCAGCGCAACGTCCAACAGCTGATCCGCCCGACCGGCATCGTCGACCCGCCGATCACCGTGCGCCCGACCGATGGCCAGATCGACGACCTCCTCGAGGAGATCCGGACACGGGTGGACAGAGGCGAACGCGCCCTCGTCACGACGCTGACCAAGAAGATGTCGGAGGACCTGACCGATTATCTCAAGGAGCTCGGGGTCAAGGTCCAGTACCTCCACAGCGAGGTCGATACCCTCGAGCGGGTGGCGATCCTGCGGGACCTGCGGCTCGGCGTGTTCGACGTGCTCGTCGGGATCAACCTCCTTCGCGAGGGGATCGACCTGCCCGAGGTGACGCTCGTCGCGATCCTCGACGCCGACAAGGAGGGGTTCCTGCGGTCGGCATGGTCCCTGATCCAGATGATCGGCCGCGCCGCCCGCAACATCGGCGGCGAGGTGATCATGTATGCCGACACGGTCACCGAATCGATGCGCGTCGCCATGGACGAGACCGAGCGACGGCGGACCTACCAGACCAAGTACAACCTCGAGCACGGCATCGAACCGACGACGATCATCAAGGGAATCCGCGACATCAATGAGCGGCTGCGTGCCGTCGCCGAGACGACGATGGTCTACTCGTCGGAGCGTGGCGGCGAATTCAGCGAGGCCGACCGCGCCAAGATCGAAGCTCTCGTGGGGCGGATGGAGGCCGAGATGAAGGCTGCGGCCAAGCAGCTCGAATTCGAACGTGCGGCGGCCCTCCGCGACGAGATCCAGCAGATCCGGCTTCGGGTCCTCGAGCAGGATGCATCGATCACCGTCGGCCGCGCGGCGGAACGGGCGGCACGCGACGCGGCTGCCACCGGCCTCACCGGCGCCGCGGATCGCAACCGCGGCCGACGCAGGGCCGAGGCTGCCGCCTCAGGGCCGGCATTCGAGGTCACGAGCGTCACGGTGCTCCCCGCGGACGACGAGCCGGCGGCCAACGTGGACGGTGAGCCCGGGATCGACCAGGGGACCGCCGCGGACTGGCTGCCGGGCATCCGCGATGAACACGAGGACGATGGCGGCTGGCAGGCGCGCTGGCTGGACCGTCCGACCTGGGACCACAGCGTCACGCCCAACGTCATCAAACGGACCGGCACACGACCAGGACGACCCGGTCGGCGCCGCCGGTAGCTCGGCAAACAAAATCGTTCGCGCCGATGTCGTCGAGGCGGCCGCACCCGATGACCTGCATTTCCTCGACATCCTGCCGACGGGCGGGGCCGAGGACGTTCGCGCCGGCCGCGTCGTCCGCGTCGAACAGCCAACCACCACGTTCGTGCTCGAGGGCGAAGCGTCGTCGCCGGACAGGAGACCAAGCCTCGGACAAGCCTTCGATCGGATGATCGAGCACGAAGCGCTTCGCGAGTTCGTCGCTCAGTAACCGCCCGACTCGTGGCGCTCGGCGGACCTGATGCCAAACCTCGAGACGCTCGAGTTCAGGGCCGTGTCGACCGAATACGAGCGGGCCGTCAGCGCAGCCACCACGTTCGATGGCGCCGTCGTCGACGACATCCGGCTGCCTGGGCCAGGCGATGGGACGCGGGTCTTCGAGCGCCGGGCGGTGACGCTGCCACCCGGCATCGAACGAATCGTTGAGGAGGACGGCTACGAGCTGACCCATGATCTGCTGGCTGATCCACTCGTCCTGCCGTCCGGGTCGGTGGTTGCCGATGGTGCCCTGGCCGGTGGGGTAGGAGCCCTTCCGTACCCCGTTGACCCAGGCACCCATCCGGTCCATGTCACGCTCGTGCGGTACCCGGGAAACACGTTCGAGGTGGTTGCGCTCGCGTCGTTGGTCGTGTCGGACGCCACGCCGGTCCGGTGGGAGCAGGTGGCGGGCGTCGGCGTCGACGGCGGCACGGCAGCCTTCACCTCGGCCGAGGGATCGGCCGCGCTCGGTAAGCTTATCGACGACGACGATCGCGCATGGACGGCGTTGCTGCAGGCAGGCTTCGACTCGCTGATCGCCCACGACCACCCGGTCACCGAATGGCCGATCGACGATCGGCTGAACTTCGTGCTGCTCAGTTCGGGGGTGGGGGACGGCGGCTACCCGGTCTTCGTCGGCCTGGACCAGGACGGAAGACCCACGCGTTTCGTGATCGATTTCATGCAGCTGCACCTCGCGTGGCGGGGCGGTTGAGCGCGGACGACCGGTCGCCAAACGGAACATGTG
>JBKKCW010000087.1:0-5749 GCA_046712485.1 Candidatus Limnocylindrales bacterium | reverse complement strand
GTCCTGCGGGATGGCCACGTCGCACTACTGCCCAACGTCAAGGAAACAGATCGCGGGGCGATGATCCAGGCGATGGGCGGCCGCCATATCTCGGAGATCGCGCGGCCGCCGACGTCGACCTCCGTGGAGGGCGGTCGCCCGGCGATTCGCTGGACCGCAGCGGCGTCGGATGACGAGTTCCGGGACGCTTCCATTCAGGTCCACCACGGCGAGATCGTGGCCATCTACGGGAAGCTCGGCTCGGGGGCGGCGGAGCTCGGTGAGACCGCCTACGGGCTGCGCCGGATTACCGCTGGCACGCTCGAGATCGAGGGCGAGCCGGTGGTGATCAACGGTCCCGTGGGCGGGGTCCGCGCGGGGGTCGGGTTCCTGCCGGCTGACCGCAAGGCGGGTGGGGCCTTCATGGTCCGCCCCGTGATGGAGAACGTGGCGGTCGCCTCCTGGCCTCGCCTGGCGTCGTTCGGCCAGCTCATCTCGAGACGGTCCGAGGCACGCGCGTACCGTCGCTGGCACGACAAGCTGTCGATACGATCGAGGAACGATCCCCGCCAGCAGATGGGCACGCTCTCTGGCGGCAACCAGCAGAAAGTGCTGCTCGGGCGCTGGCTGGAGCGCAGCAGCCGGGTGCTGGTCCTCATCGAGCCGACGCGGGGCGTCGACGTGGGCGCTCGGCTTGATATTTACCGCGCGCTGCGGGATCTCGCTGCTGAGGGCGTGGCGATCCTGATCAGCACGTCCGACTATGAAGAGGCCGTCCAGGTCGCCGACCGGGTGTATGTCATGGCCAAGGGCGCGGTGATGGCGAACCTCACCGGCGATGCGGTCACGACCACTCGCCTGCTCGCCGCATCAGGAGGTTGACCAGCGTGACCAGCCAGGATCCAGGCTCGGCACCCGCTCCTGCCGCCGCGTCGTCCGGTACGGGCGAAGCCGGGCCTGGCGGCGGCGCGGCGGTGGCGACGCTCGGTCGCGGTCGTGGACTGTCCGTGCCCGAGACTGGGGCGCTCCTGGTCGTGCTCGTTGCGCTGTTCGTCTACTTCTCGATCGCCTCGAGGTTCTTTCTCAACAGCGAGAACCTCATCAACATCCTGCAGAACGTGGCCGACGTCGGGATCATCGCCTGCCCGGCCACGCTGCTCCTGATCTCCGGCCAGTTCGACCTGTCGGTCGGCTCAGGGGTCGGTTTCGCCGGGATGCTGATGGCGGTGGCCGCACTCGCGCCCGGGACCGGCGGGGTGGACCTGCCGCTGGCCATGAACATGACCGTACCGAGCGCGTTCGCCATCGCCGTCCTCGGGACGCTGCTGGTCGGGTTCATCAACGCGTTCTGCGTGACGGTCCTCGGCATCAACGCATTGATCACGACGCTCGGGACCCTCGCGATCTTCCGCGGCCTGACGAAGGTCCTCGGGGACGGGCAGACGATTCGAATCGAGAACTTCGGAGCCCTGGGTGTGCTTCGGTTCCCGGAAGCGGGGTTGCCGATCATCGGTGTCGGGATCCCGCTGCCCGTGTACATCTTTGCGGCTTGCGTCCTCGCCTTCTGGGCCGTGCTTCGCTACACGGTCTACGGACGCTCGCTCTATGCGATCGGTGCGAGCCCAACGGCCGCCCGGCTCGCCGGCATCCGGACCAAGCGGGTTATCTTCATCGCGTTCCTCCTGTCCGCCGCATGCGTGGCGCTGGCCGGGCTGATCCGGCTGTCGCAGGTCGCCGGCGCGTCCGTCAACTCGGGTCTCGGGATCGAGCTTTCGGTCGTCACGGCCGTGGTGCTCGGCGGCGCGAGCCTGTCGGGCGGCCGAGGCGGGATCGGCGGTACGGTGCTCGCCGTCCTGATCGTGGGCGTCCTGGCGAACGGGCTCATCCAGCTCAACGTGCCGTCGTTCTGGATCGAGGTTGCCAACGGGCTCCTGCTCCTGGGGGCCGTCACCGTCGATCGACTGCGCGTGCGCCTGACACGCGCCGACGTCTGAGATCCAGGCCGGCCATGCCGGTCATCCAGCCGAAGCCAGGAGGACACCTGTGACCGAGGTCGATCGAAGCATCCCCTTCATCGAGGCCCATCACCACCTGTGGGAGCTCGACCGCTTCCACTACGACTGGCTGACCGATCCGGGCTGGGAGGGCCACAACGCCCTGCTCGGCGACTACAAGATGATCCGCTCGACGATCGGCAACCCGTGGCGCTTCTTCAAGGAGTTCTACGGCGCGAACGTCGTCAAGAGCGTCCATGTCGAGGCCGCATACGCAGGCCCGGATCCCCTCGAGGAAACGGTCTGGCTCGAGCAGGTCGGCAAGGAGTACGGCTTTCCGCATGCGCTCGTCGTGTTCTGTGACATCGAGGCGGACGGCGCGGAAGCCAAGCTCGATCAGCACCTGGCCGCCTCCGACCGGGTCCGGGGCGTTCGCATCCGGGCGCATCCGGACGATCCCGGCACCGCCGCGTTCAAGACCGGGTACGCCGCCCTCGGCAAGCGAGGCCTCTCCTATGAGTTGAATGCATCACCGGGCAAGCTGCTGTCCGGTCGCGATGTGGCCCGGGCCAACCCTGATATCCAGGTGATCCTGGGCCACGCAGGGTTCCCGGTCCAGCGTGATGCCGAGTACTTCGAGCTCTGGAAGTCGGAGATGTCCAGCCTGGCTGAGGCCGGCAACGTCGCGTGCAAGGTCTCCGGCTTTGGCATGGCCGACAACCGCTGGACCGTCGACTCGATCCGGCCGTGGGTCCTCCATTGCATCGAGGCGTTCGGGCCGAACCGGATCATGTTCGGGACGAACTGGCCCGTCGACATCCTCTTTGCGACGTACCTCGAACAGACGGACGCCTACCGGCTGATCCTGGCCGAGGCCGGTTTCAGTCGCGAGGAGCAGGAAGGGATGTTGTATCGGAACGCCGAACGCTTCTACCGGATCTAGCCGTCACACCTGGAGGACAACACAGTGCGTCAATTGGCTTCGCCGGCGATTCTGATCGCCCTGATCCTCGTGGCTGGTGCCTGTAGCAACCCCGCAGCCTCCGCACCTCCCAGTGGAGCGCCCGCGTCCGAAGCACCCGCATCGGAAGCTCCCGCTACCGAAGCTCCGCCCTCGGCGGCTCCGGCTGCGATGAAGGTCGGATACATCTCGCTCGGCGAGGCGATCCCGTTCGTCAGCCTGGTCACGAACAGCATCAAGGACGAGGCCGCGAAGGTCCCCGGCCTCGAGATCGTGGTCTGCGACTCCGAGATCGATGCGGCGAAGGCACTGGCGTGCGCCCAGAACCTCAAGGTGCAGGAGGTCGAGGCGGTCCTGAACTTCCAGCTGTTCGAGGACAGCTCGCCAGAGGTCTGTGCGGCGTACGGCGAGCTGCCGACGATTGCCATCGATATCCATCAGGCGCCGTGCGAGGTCGCGTTCATGGGCGCGGACAACACGCTCGCAGGCACGATTGCCGGGAAGGCTGTTGGCGATGCCCTCAAGGCCGAGAACGACTGCACCTATGAGGCCGTGGTCACACTTGACACCAAGGGCGCTGGGGCGACCACCCTGGCAAGAATGGACGGCATGATCGCGGGCTTCGAAGAGGCCTGCGGCACGATCGACCCGGCCAAGTTCAAGAGCATCGATGTCGGCGGGACGACCGACCTCGCCCTGGTGAAGTTCGGAAATGCGCTCTCCGCGATCAAGCCGGGCGGGATCATCGCCATCCTCAGCCTGAACGACGACATGTCGCTCGGGGCCTTCGCGGCTGCCCGCACCGCGGGTCGCGAGGCGGAGCTCAGGCTTGCCGGCCAGGGTGCCGACCCGACCTCATGGAAGGAGATCGCCTGCAACCCGTACTGGGTCGCCGATACGGCGTACTTCCCGGAGCGGTACGGCACGATCCTCGTCACGGCGGTGGTCGACCTCCTGAACGGGAAGGACATCCCGAAAAACCTGTTCACCAAGCACGAGACGGTCACCAAGGACAACATCCGGACTCTCTATCCGGAAACCCCCGCCTGCTAGGCAGGGCCACGAATCCGCACCGGAAACGGCCCCGCCCCACCATGGGTGGGGCCGTTTCGTTGCCACAAGGAGGTGCTGCCATGACCACGGCGCGAGTCGCCCTGGTGACCGGGAGCGCCCGAGGGATGGGCCGTGCCATGTGCGAGGTCCTGACCGAATCAGGTCACCGCGTGGTCGGCCTGGATCGACTCGATCAGGATCGTGGACCGCTCGAGCGAGTCGTCGCGGCCGATCTGACCGACCCGGCCGTGCCCGCGCAGGTCGTCGCGGACATCCTGGCCACGGAGGGTCGCCTTGACGTGCTCGTCCATAACGCCGCCGTACTCGTCCATCGCCATCCGATCGCCGAGGTCACGCTCGACGACTATGACGTCCAGACCGCGGTCAACCTGCGCGCGGTCTTCTTCCTGTCGCAGGCGGCTGCGGAAGCCATGCGCCCCAACGGCTGGGGTCGGATCATCGCGATCTCGAGCATCGGCGCCCGGACCGGTGGCCTGTCCCACTCCGCGATCTACGCCGCGACGAAGAGCGGGGTGATCAGCCTGATGAAGAACTTCGCCCGGAACTACGGGCGCGACGGGATCACGGCGAATGCGATCGCGCCGGGCGCGATCGAGGGGTTCATGACCGAGCACCTGACGGCCGCCGAGCGCGACGCCTTCACCGCGGACGTGCCCCTCGGCCGGTTCGCCGACCCGATCGAGGTCGCCCATGTCGTCGACTTCCTCGCGTCCGATCGCTCCAGCTTCGTCAACGGGGCAACCATCGACGTCAACGGCGGCTGGGTCATGACGTGACCGGGCCGGATGGGGACGCCCGCCAACTTCGGCTGGGAGTAATCGGTGCCGGGGCGTGGGCCGTCTTCGCGCACATCCCCGGGTTCCTTCGACGACCGGAGGTCGCGCCCTGGATCGTGAATCGCCGAGATCCGGCGCAGCTTTCGGCGATCCAGGAGCGGTTCGGCTTCCAGCACGCGACGACTGACTGGCGCGAGGTGATCGAAGCCCGACCGGACATCGTGTCGCTGGCAGGGCCCGTCGCCCTGCGGTCCGAACAGGCACGCGCCGCCCTGGAGGCGGGCATTCACGTGCTTGCCGAGAAGCCGTTCACGGTGGACCCGGCCGACGCGTGGTCGATCGACCGGCTTGCCCGGGATCGCGGCCTGCACGTAGTCCTGTGCTACGCCTGGAACGAGATGGGGATCGTGGAGCAGGCCCGCCGGCTGATCGACGGCACGGACGGGATCGGCGAGGTGGAGCACGTGTCCGACGAGATGTCGACGATCGTTCGTGGCCTGCTGACGGCCGGGACCACGTATCTCGGCGACGCGGACGTCCCGTTGCCCCGCGTGGAGACCTGGGCGGATCCCGCAACCTCTGGCGGCGGATACGGCCAGGGCCAGCTGACGCATGCACTGGGGCTCGTCATGCGGTTGCTGCCCCTTCGCGCGACCGAGGTCGCGGCGTTCACCCATGGACCCGGGTCCCGGGTCGAGCTCCACGACGCGATGGTCATCCGCTTCGACGGCGGGGGCATCGCCTCGATTGGCGGAGCGTCACTGCCGCCCGAAACGTTCGGCAACCGACATCAGCTGGCCATCCGCGTGACCGGGTTCCGGGGGCAGGTCGTGCTCGAGCTGGATCCACCCCGGGTCGCCAGGTCGACTGGTGCAATCGAGGCCACCGTTTCCCTCACCGATGAGGACGTCCGCTGGTCCTTCGACCGTGTGACGGACCGGGTCGTCGATCTCGTCCTCGGCCGG
>JBKKCW010000086.1:0-9692 GCA_046712485.1 Candidatus Limnocylindrales bacterium | reverse complement strand
ATCGAGCGCTTGCCGACCCGCTCCTCGACCACCTTCTCCAGCCCGTCGAAGGCGCCGCCGCAGATGAACAGCACGTTGGTCGTGTCGATCTGGATGAAGTCCTGGTGGGGATGCTTGCGACCGCCCTGGGGCGGCACATTGGCAACCGTTCCCTCCAGGATCTTGAGGAGCGCCTGCTGGACGCCCTCGCCGGAGACGTCCCGGGTGATCGACGGGTTGTCCGCCTTGCGCGCGATCTTGTCGATCTCGTCGATATAGATGATCCCGCGTTGGGCTCTGGCGACGTCGAAGTCCGCGGCCTGGATCAGGCGGAGGAGGATGTTTTCGACATCCTCGCCGACATACCCGGCCTCGGTCAGCGAGGTGGCATCGGCGATGCAGAACGGCACATCCAGGACACGGGCCAGCGTCTGGGCGAGCAGCGTCTTGCCCGAACCAGTCGGCCCGACCAGGAGCACATTGGACTTCTGGAGCTCGACCTCATCGACCTGATGACCGGCGTTCACCCGCTTGTAGTGGTTGTAGACCGCGACCGCAAGGACCTTCTTTGCGCGCTCCTGGCTGATCACGTACTGATCGAGCGCGTCTTTGATCTGGTGCGGGTTGGGGAGCTTGGAGGTCGTGTTCTTCTGGCGGGGCGTCTCGAGGAGTTCCTCCTCGATGATCTCCTGGCACAGGTTGATGCACTCGTCGCAGATGTAGACGCCCTGGCCCGCGATCAGCTTCCGGACCTGTTCCTGACTCTTGCCGCAGAAGGAACAGCGGTACGGAACCTTCGGTCCCTTCGTGCTGCTGGTCGAGGTCACGTGCCGGCTGGCTCCTTGTCTGTCCTATTCGCCCTTGGACCGCTTCGGCTCGACGATCGGATCGTCGATCGCTTCCTCGGCTGCTTCCTCGGCGACCTTCTCGTCGTGATGCTGCGCGGTCAGCGAATCCCACTGAACCGAGTAGACCGCGTCGATGATGCCATAGTCCTTGGCTGCCTCGGGAGCCATGAAATAGTCCCGGTCCGTGTCCTTCGCGACCTTTTCGAGGGGCTGGCCAGTGTGGCGCGCCAGGATCTCGTTGTTGCGCTGGACCAGGAACTCCCATTCCTTCATCTGGATGACGGCATCCGGGGCGTTGCCACGGAAACCGCCCGAACCCTGATGGATCATGATCCGCGCGTTGGGCAGGGCGTAGCGCTTGCCCTTGGTCCCGGCTGCCAGAAGCACCGCGGCCATCGACGCCGCCATGCCGATGCAGATCGTGCTGACCGGCGCGCGCAGGTACTGCATCGTGTCGTAGATGGCGAGGCCCGAGTTGACCACGCCACCGGGCGAGTTGATGTACAGGCTGATGTCCTTCTCCGGATCCTCTGAGTCGAGGAACAGGAGCTGGGCGATGATCAGGTTTGCGAGATGGTCCTCGATCGCGTCCCCAAGGAAGATGATCCGCTCCTTGAGCAGACGCGAGTAGATGTCGTAGGCGCGCTCCCCCCGGCTGGAGGATTCGATGACCATGGGAACGAGCATTCGGGGACTCCCTGCGGGTGTTTCTGCCGGTGAGCCGTCAACCAGCCGCCGTTGTGGCGCTGGCCGTGGAGGTATTCGCGGCGGCAGCACCGCCTTCGATTGTCGATTCGGGCCAGTCCTCGAGGTGCGGTAGCCGCGGCTGGTCCGGGTTCGCGGCGAGCCACTCGTCGATCAGCTGCTCGACGACGCGGCTGCGTCGGAGCGTGCTCCGGATGTATGACCGCCCGCGGTCCGAATCGAAGTATGCGAGCAACCTGGGCTCGCTCGCGTAGCGCTCCCGACCGCGTTCGATCTCCGCCTCGACCTCCGAGTCCGGTACCGAGACCCCCTCCTCGTCGGCGACCTTCGAGAGCACGAGCAGCGTCCGGACCCGCTTCTCGGCGCCGGGTCGGAACTCGGCGTGGAGGTCGGTTTCGGCCTTGTCGACGGCCTTCAGGTACGCCTCCTGGCTGATCCCCTGCCGCGCGAGCGTGCCGCGGAACTCGTCGTGCATCACCTCGACCTCCTGGTCGACGAGCACGTCCGGCAGTTCGAGCGTCGCGTTCGCGACCGCGTAGTCGATGATCCGATCGGCAAAGCCGTGGCGAGCGCGGTCGATCGCGTTTCGCTCGAGGCGCCGGCGGATGTCCGTGCGGAGCGTCTCGAGGTCGGCGAAGTCGCCGAGCGTCCGGATGAAATCGTCATCCAGGTCCGGCAGGACCTTCTCGCGCAGCTCCTTGATCTCGACCGCAAAATGCGCCTGCTTCCCGGCGAGCTCCGTCTCCGGATAATCGTCGGGGAAGGTGATGTCGAACTCGGTCTTGCCGCCGACCTCCAGTCCGATCAGGTTGGCCTCGAATCCCGGGATCAGCCGCTCCTGGCCGAGGATGATCGGCATCCGCTCCGATGCGCCACCTTCGAACGGCTCGCCGTCACGCGTACCGACGAACGAGATGACCGCGTAGTCGCCCTCCTTCGCGCCACGATCCTCAACGGCGGCGAGGGTGGCATTCTGGTCGCGCAGCTCTTCGAGAACCTTGTCCACCCGGGCGTCGTCGATCGTCTCGATCTCGGGCTTGAAATTGAAGTGCTTGTAATCGCCGAGCTGGACCTCCGGTCGGACCTGGACGGTCGCCTTGAAGACGAGCGGCTTGCCCTCCTCGGCCTGGACGACCTCGACGTCAGCGTTCGTCAGGGGCAGCAGGTCCTTGTCGACGAGCGCCTGGCGGTAGGCACTTTGCACGAGGTGATCGACGGCGTCGTCGAGCACGGCGCCCGGACCGAGGTGGCGTTCCAGGAGCGGGCGGGGCGCCTTGCCCGGGCGAAAACCCGGGACGCGCGTGCGCCGCGATAGATGGCGAACGGCCTCGCCGACGGCCTGCTCCAGACGCTCGGCGGGCAGCTCGATCTCGAGGACGACGGTGGACTTGGGGGCTGGGGTGGCCGTGATCTGCATCTGTCCGGAGTATAGGGCGGCGACCGTGTGCGGGCCGGAGGCCCGGTGGGTCGTCGTTGGTCGGTTCGGTCACACGGTGCCCGGATGTTCCGCCGCCGCCCGAAGCGGCGCGGTCCTGGTAGGCGAGAGAGGGGTCGAACCTCCACGCCGCTTTCGCGGCACCGGCTCCTAAGGCCGGCGCGTCTGCCATTCCGCCACTCGCCCACGATGTCACGCGTACGAAGCGCGTATGCCTCGGTGAAGGGCTTGCCCACAGGGATGAGGCGCGTATGACTCTGGCAGTTGGTCTTCGCGCTTCGGAGCCTCTTTCTATGCCACGGCCCTCCACCAAGGACCGCCAGTCTAGCCGACGGCCCGCCCTCGCCAGCTCCCAGGGGGATCAATCCGGACGTGGCAGGCCGACGCGTGCGGTGGTCGCCAGCAAGCCGATGGACCGGGTCATGACCGGTCGTCATCACAAGGCCGGGCCCCGTCTCGTACGGTCGCCAGCGAACCTCTGGCCGACGCCGAACGTTGGCACCTGCCCCCGTCTGCCCGACTCGAGGTACTCGGGAGGCCGTCCAATGACGCGTCGCCTTGCGACCAGGACCACGTCACAGACCTCATGAAACGACTGGCCGTCACGATGTTCTGCCTGGCGGCCTGCGGCGGTGAATTCGTCTATCCCACCGAGGCACCGGCAATCGTCCGTCCCGTGCAGGGAGACGACGCCGCTGCGATCGCACCCATCCACGAGGCGGTCGTCGGCGTCATCACGTTCGGAACGTCGATCGACCCGGCCACGCTCGACATACCCGAGCCGTTGGGCCGGTTCAAGCGCAACTTCCCGGCGATCGCGTGGAGCGCAGACCTTGCCCATGGTGTGAACGGCGCCTACGTGTCCTGGATTGTCGTGCGGCGAACCCGTACGGGCGACGAGGAAACCGTGTTCGATGTCGAAGAGCCAATCGACGACCCGAGCATCACCAGCCTGGCGAACGCGGGGAACCTCGCTTTGCACGTTGGTAACGTCGCCGGCACATACGTGATGCGCTACCTCGCTGGGCGCGAGGTCTTGGCCGAGGGCGCCTTCACGCTCGTCGAGTAGCGACAGGATCGCGTCCGTCCAGGCGGGATTGGGGCCTCATGATCCCGCCTGATATGGCCGCTACGCGGCAGGATCCCGTCTTCTCGGGTCGGCCGTTCTGTCGCCCCAGGCATCAGCCGGATCGTCACCGAGTCCCCGAGAGGGGATCCTGTCGTTGGCGCCGCCCAGCAGCGCTCCACGACGGCCGGCGAGCCAACCCTTCAGTCAGCCCCGGCCGATCTCCCCGGTGCCCCTCGGCAAGGGGCATAGATGCGTGCCTGTTCGCTGCCCAATGCGACCAGTGGTGGCTCGGGCACGAGCCCCGACAGCAGTACTTGGACCTGTGGGCGAGACGTCATTATGGCCCGTCATCTCCCGCGGGCTCAGCCCGGCGCCGTCAGTTCGGGGTTCGGCCGGCGGCCCAGCCCTGGTTCGAGAAGGTCGGGATGAACCGGTACCCGTGGCCCGGAACCGTTGCGATGAAGCGTGGCTGTCGATAGTTGTTCTGCAGCTTGATCCGCAGGCTACGGACGTGCCGATCCACGATGTTGCTCTCGGCCACGAAGTCGGTGCCCCAGATCACATCCAGGATCTCCTCCCGGCTCACGACGCGGCCTGCCCGACTGGCCAGGAGGTACAGGAGGCTCTGCTCGATGCCGCTGAGGTGCACAACGGAATCACCCGTCCGCACCTCCCGGCTGAGGATGTCGATCTCCATCTCGCCAAGCGTGATCGTGGGAACGATCGGCCGATCGGTGCCGGATGCCCGCCGCGTGATGACGATGGCACGGGCAAGCAGTTCCTCTGGCGAGAACGGCACCGTGAGGATGTCGTCCACCCCGAGATCGAACGCCCGGAGCTTCGTCTTCAGATCGCCGCGGCGCGTCAGGCCGAGCGCCGGCGTGATGCTGCGGGTCAGCGTATTCGAGGCACCCAGGCGCCCCAGCAGCGCCGTACTGTCATCGTGATCCATGTCGATCACGGTCAGATGCGGACCCCAATCCGACAGAATCCGATCCGCATCGGCAAGCGTGCTAGCCGCCCGAACGACGAACAGGCCGTGGTTCAGGGTCAGCTCGATGAGATCCACGACCAGTGCCAGATCGTGCAGAACGAGCGCGCGCCGCGCTTCCTCCGGCGGGGCTTCCACGTAATCCTCCGTCCGACGCCCTCCCAGCTGTGCGTCACGCGGGCGAGCATCGCCCGTTCCCGGAGTCTAGGCTGTTTCGCGTCCCGCGGGAAGGCCCGATTATGGGGAGCGACGTGCCAGTAGACCTGTCCCCGCGCCTCGCAGCGATCGTGGACGCGCTGCCGCTCCATGCGGGGATGCGCGTCCTGGAGATCGGCTGCGGGCCAGGCGCGGCATCACGTGAGGTCGCCCGGCGCATCGGCGAAGGGCGTGTGCTCGGGATCGATCGCTCCGCCAGGGCCATCAGCCAGGCCGTCGCCGGATCGCGTTCAGAACTTGCGTCCGGGTGCTTGAGCTTCCGGCACGTCGCCGTCGAGGACTTCGAGCTCGAACTGGGCGACGCGCCCTTCGACATCGCCTTCGCCGTGCGGGTCGGCGCGCTCGACGGGCGACACCCTCAGGCCGGCGCGCAGGCACGACTTCGCATCAGGGCAGCGTTGACGGCTCACGGCCGGCTGTTCATCGACGGCGGCGATCCGCTACGGGAGGTGTCGTTGACCGATGACCCGTCTCCCTGACTGCCGCGGGGTTGATGGCCCGCGGGGTTCACGTGCCGCGCGGCTCGAGGATGACCACAGCTGTCTCCCGTGACCGCAATCTGGCGTATTCATCGGTGCCATCGCCCAGACCCACCCACATGGCCCACAAGCGACTCCGCTCCTCTTCGTTCGCCGCACGACCGATCACCTTGCGCGACTCACCGCGCAGGTCGACCGTGGCTTCGGGATGGGCCTGCAGGTTGAGCCACCACGCGGGTTCCGGGTCCGCCCAGCCGTTCATGGCGAGCGTTACCAGGGCGGGGCCATCCTCGAGGTAGCCGTGGATGGCCGTCCGCTCCTCGCCGGTCCGGCGCCCGACCGTCCGCAGGCTGAGCATGCCCCAGCTGCCGGGTTTGGCGTTTCGAAGACCGAGGCGGCCGGCGGTGACCGAATAGACGGCGCGATGCATCACCCAGAAGAGGCGGATGAACCACCGTGGTGGAAGGCGCCGCGCCGGGCGGGGCTGCGTTTCGAGGCTGGTCATGGTCTCGCTCCCTCGTAATGGAACACTTCGTCGAGCGGCACGTTGAAGACGCCGGCGATCTGGAAGGCCATCTCGAGCGAGGGCGAGTACCGCCCCTGCTCGATGGCGATGATGGTCTGGCGCGTCACCCCGATCCGATCCGCCAGTTCGGCCTGGGTCATCTCGCCTGTTGCGAACCGGAAACGTCGAATGTCGTTGGTGACTCGGGTCGCCTTCACCACCTTTGGAAGCCCCGGCGATAGGCGACGAGCTTCACGAACGTCCCGGTGAGCGTCCCGATGACGAAGACGAGATACATCGCGTTGGCGATCCAGAAATGCTGCGCTTCGGCGATCGCCAAACCGAACGGCACGAGCATGCCGACCCCGAGGACGATGCCACCGACGTACTCGCCGAACCGATTGACCTCCTTGTCCCGCTGGTCGGCCTTGCCGGCGTCGTTCGGCGACAGGATCCCGATCCCGATCATTCCCACGATCGACAGGACGATCGCGGCACCGACGACCCACAGGAGCTGGCTCTGGTATTCGATGTCTCCGACGGCCACCGAGGGCAGCTGCCCGAGGATGGTGGCGAAGTAGACCAGAGGGAGGACGACCCCGATCACCGCATAGAGCCAGGCCCCCTTCTCCTCGAACGACATCGTCAGCTCCCATGTAAAGCGTTCTTGACATGGGGACTGTACGGTAGGGCGGACATGATGTCAAGTATGTTTTACATGATCACGTCGACCCGAAGCGCGGCACGGCGTCGAGGCTTCGCGCTGCAGGAGGCGACTCAGGCGCCGCCCAGCTGCGAGCCGTTGGCGTCTGCCGAGGTCGTTCTGTCCTCGGCACGCCGTTTCTCGACCTCGACCTTCGCGCGTTCGCGAACCTGGGCGAGCCGCGCCTGGAACCCATCCTCGTCGGGCCTGAGGAACCACTCGGCGGCGGCCTTCGCCCCGCGGAGAAGGAGCGGTCTTGCGGCGGCTGACGCCAGGGCGCCGACGCCTCGATCCTTCTCCGCTTCCCTGGCGTAGGCGGCGAAATCGCGCTCGATCGCTCCGCGGACCTTGTCTCCGTCGTCCCCGAGCTTCTTGAGCGTCCTTTCGATCTCCTTGGGCAACATCTGCTTTGGCAGATCGGCTGTCGGCCCGAAGACCGCCCGCCGCGCGGCCCCGAACAGGCGCTTGGGCCCGCCGAGCACGACGAAACCGGCGCCGCTGGCGATCGCGGCAGCCTTGGCTGGACTGCGACGCACCTTAGCCGGGATGTCCACGGCCGCCCGTGCCGAGGCCTCGAGCGCCTCGAGCTCGTCGCCCAGCGCCGCGCGTGCGGCTAGGACCCGATCCCGGGCGGCATCCGATTCTGTAGCCACTCGAGTGTCTCCTTGCCGGTTTCGATGGACTGCGTGGGATAGAACCGGTTCTTCATGTCCTCGAAGTCGACGCCACGGCGAGCGATGTCGATACCCATCAGCGCGATCCAGGCGAGGTAGCCGAGCGTGATCCCGACGGCTGCTCCCACCTGCGGGCTGAACGTGATCGCGGAGACCGCACCGGCGAGAAGGCCGAGGACGGTGAGCCCCACGATGGCGCCGACCCGCGCTCCGGCGGACCCGATCCGGATGGCCGCAGCGAACCCGATCAGGGCGCCGACGAGTGCTCCGAAGAGGAGACCCACGACCAGGGGCCGCTCGCCCTCGGTGATGTTGAGTCGAGCGGACTCCCCCATGGCCGCGTACGCCTCGTTTGGCAACTGCAGGCCGAGTGCCACACCGACCACCACGGCCAGGATCACTGCGCCGAGGAACGACCGGCCAATCCGCCCGCCGTCAACGTCGACCGCGAGAAGCAACGCGGCGACCGCGATGCCCGTCAAGAGCAGGAAGCCGTGGAGCACCCCCCAGCCCATCGACCCCAGCAGCCATTCCCCGAGGAACAGTGCCGTCCCGATGCCGACGAGCAGCCCGGCGAGGATCAGTGCGGCGATGGCGAGCCCGACGAGCGCCGCGAGCCGACCGATCTCGCCGGCAATCGCCCCCAGCTCCGACTTCCCGAGGTCGATGTGGGCCCTGCCGAGCGCCATCGCGGCATCGCGGGTCGCGAGCAGCTGCACTCGGAGCCCACGAGGGTTCCGGCTCGGGCCGCGCGAGGCGGACAGTGGAGGAATCGGCGGATCGTCCAGGGTGACACTCCGGCTGGATTGGGCGCCGGGATCGGGCGCTGGGTGGGATCGATGATACCAGCGTGACCCGTCGCTGCTGGGTCGGGCACGATACGCTCCGGGCGATGGCATCCGTCGGGCCGCGCCACCTGCTGACCGCCGAGCTCCTGAGCATCGGCAGCGAGCTCACCGTTGGAGATACGCGCGACACGAACGCGGGGGAGCTTGCACAGCGTCTGACCGGGCTCGGCGTCAGGGTCACACGGCTCACGGCGCTGCCCGATGATCTCGAATCGGTCACGGGCGCCTTCCGAGCCGGTCTGCAACGCGTGGACCTCGTGGTTTCGACAGGCGGTCTCGGTCCCACGCCCGACGACCTGACACGCGAGGCGATCGCGGCCGCTTGCGACGAGGCAGTCGCCGTCGACCCGGAACTGGAGGCATGGCTGCGCGAGCTGTGGAGCCGGCGCGGGATCCCCTTCCCGGAGCTCAACCTCAAGCAGGCCTGGCTGATTCCCTCCGCCACCGCTCTGCCAAATCCGAACGGCACCGCCCCAGGCTGGTTCGTCAGCCGGGTGGACGGCCGGGTGGTCGTGGCATTGCCTGGGCCCCCGCGCGAGATGCGGCCGATGTGGGCGGACCACGCCCTGCCGCGCCTCCAGGAGCTGGGGCTCGGGTTGGAGGTTGCTGCGAGAACCTACCGGCTCGCCGGGATCGGCGAATCCCAGGTCGCTGAGCGACTGGGCGAGGCGCTGCTGCGGGGGGCGAACCCGATCGTGGCGACCTATGCGCGGGCGGAGGCGGTCGACGTGCGGGTGTCGGCGGTCGCCGAAGCGGCTGCCACGGCTGAGCAGCTCGTCGATGAAGCGTCCTCAATCGTGCTCGATCGCCTGGGTGACCATGTCTGGGCGACCGGAACCACGACCTGGAGCGAGGCGATCGGGGCACGGCTCGGCGAGCTCGGCTGGACGCTGGCCGCCGTCGAGATCGGCACGGCCGGAAGCTTCGCGGCGCTCCTCGGCGATGCACCGTGGGTCCGCTTCGACGAGATCATCGCCATCGACGCGCCGGCCGCCCGGGGGCACGCGTTGCGGTCGCTGAACCCTGGCGTCGCAGCGGCCGACGACCCAGACCTTGAAGGATTCCGGACGGCCCAGGATCCGAGCGCCGCCGACAACCTCCTCCAGGTTGCGCGCCGGGCGCGCGAGCTCGGCGGTTCCCAGGTCGGCGTGGCGATCCGCGCCGACGAGCGTGGCGGCGACACCGCCGTTTCGGTCGCCGTCTCGACCCCCACGGTCGAGCGTGAGGTGCAGCGGATCGT
>JBKKCW010000085.1:0-5723 GCA_046712485.1 Candidatus Limnocylindrales bacterium | reverse complement strand
CGGACATCCGAGGCGTGGATTTCGATCGTCGCGAGGTCGCGCGGCGCCGCAACGGAAGCGCTGACCGCGTCTGCGCCGGCCCGACGAAAGCCAAGGACCGCCTCGTCAAGCCAGTCGAGGCGCTCGCCGATCCCGTGGCCCGGCTCGATCCTGTGCGCCGTCGCTTCGGGCTCACGGTTCCCGGCGCCGAGACCGCGGGACAGAGTAGCCGAGCCTGGCGGGCTGGTACCGATTGCAGCCGGCGCTGCTACGATGTCGGCGTCCGCGCGATCCCGTGCCTCGTGACCCAGGAGAATCCTGCATGGAACGTGCCGTCTTCTATCTCCGGCTCTTCCCGGGGACGGAGCCCGAATACGATCGACGGCATGCCACCATCTGGCCCGAGCTCGCCCAGGAGATCCGCGAGTCAGGCCTCCGCAATATGTCAGGCTTCCGCCGCGGAACGGACGTGTGGTACTACCTGGAAGCCGAGCCTGACGCCGAAACCGCGTTCGCGATCCACGGCCCCAAGCCCGCCAACCGGCGCTGGAACCACTACTTCCGAGACGTGATCGCCCAGATCACCGACGATTCCGGCGAGCTCCTCTGGTACCGCGAAGTCTTCCATTCGGGCGGCGCTCCGTTGGACGGCCCCTTCGAGCGCGGTTTCTTCGGCCTGGTGATCGATCCGGAGCGGGCGGCCGACTACGAGGCCCTCCACGCCGACCCCTGGCCGGACCTGATGGCCGCCATCGAGGCCTCGGGCTTCCGCAACTACTCGGGTTTTCGGCGCGGCGCCCACGTGGTCTATTACGGCGAGTACTACCCGGACATGGCCACCGTTTTCGGGAAGATAGGCCAGACCGAGGTCAACGCCCGATGGGGCACCGCGTTCGAAGGGATCATCACGAAGATCACCGACGCCAACGGCGGGCTGATCACCGCTGACGAAGTCTTCCACCAGGATTGAGGGGCCCGCCACGGGTCGAACGAACTTCGATGGACCGCCGCAACAACGGATCCTGATGGGCGCCACAGGCAAGCCGCGGGTCGGGATCGTGCACCCGTACTGGACCCTCTGGGAACACACCGCGAGCCCGTCCTTCCGGGGCGACCGCATGGCGCTCGCAGCTGCGGTGGCCGATGACATCGCGATCACGGTCGACGTCGCTGCCGTCGCCGAGATCGCGTCCGCGGAGGATGGCGTGGCGGTTGGCCGGCGTCTGGCCACGCTCGACGTCGAGGTCGTCCTCGTCCTCCAGACGATGGCCGTGCCGGCGGCATGGACGATGGCCGCGATCGAAGCCCTGCCCGGCGTCCCGGTCGTCGTGTGTGCCCTGCACGAAGCCGGACTCGAGGGTCGTGTGGACCACTCAACCATCACGACCCAGGGCGCGACGGTCGGTGCACCGATGTTGTCCAACCTCCTGTCGCGAGCCGACCGGTCCTTCGATCTCGTCCTGGTTCGTCGTTCGGACCCGGATGGCCTCGCCCGGCTTATCGCCTCGCTCAGGCTTGCCGGGATCGCCCGCCGGATCTCGTGCAGCCGTCTCGGACGGATCGGTCGTCCGCTGGAGGGCTATACGCACGTCGACGTCGACGACGGAGCGCTCCGGGCGGCGACCGGCATCGAGCTCGTGGCCGTCGATCCCGACGAGGTCGTCGACCGCTATCGCGCGGTTCCCGCGGCGGATGTCCGGGCGCTCGAGGCAGACGTCAGGCGCGACTGGAGGCTCGAGGGCGATTTGGCCGCGGGCGAATCGCTGGATCGGTCACTGCGTGCCGCGCTCGCGATCGAGGCCGTCGCCGATGCACACGATCTTGACGGCGGGGCGTTCAACTGCCACGTCCCGCAATTCCGGTTCGGGGAGCCGATCGGCATCGCGCCGTGCTGGGGTCTGGGACGACTGACGTCAGGCGGACGCCCATTCACGTGTACCGGCGACATCGTGACCGCGGTCGCGATGTTGACGACAAAGCGCCTTGGAGGGGCGGCCCTCTACCACGAGATCGAGGCGATCGACTACGCGACCGGCGAAGTCGTCATCGCCAACTCCGGCGAACACGATCTGGCCTGGCTGGCCGACGGCGAACGACCGAGGCTGCAACGGAACAACTGGTTCTGTGGCAAGGATCCTCATTGCGGGGTGTGTGCGGCGTTCGAACCGTCGCCGGGTCCCGCGACGCTGGTCGGTTTCACGCCCCACCCACGGTCGCGTGGCGGCTTCCGCTACGTGATCGCCCGAGGCGAATTGACTTCCCGGCGGTTCCCCGATACGGGAACGGTCAACGGCGCATTCCGGTTCGCCGACGGCCCGGTCGAGGCCGCTTGGGGGCGGTGGGCGCTGGCCGGGGTGAACCACCATAGCTCCGCAACGCCCGGCGACATGGCAGCGGACGTCGTCGCGGTCGCGAACCACCTCGCCATCGATGCGGTTGTGGTTTGACGACGCTGATCTCGCGACCAATCGCACCGATCTCGCTCCTCGACCTGCGGGACGTCGATCCCTACCCCGCGTACGAGACGATGCGGGCGGTTGGCTCCGTCCTGTGGGACCCGGAGATGCGCGCCTGGCTGGTGCTGTCGCACGAAGGCTGCACGTTCGTCGAACGGCGCGAGGATCTGTTCGAAGAGCCAACCGGGACGTTGCCCGGCGCTGCGGACATCGTCGGCATGCGCGACTTCCGTTCCCTCGTCGGGGCGCAACACGAGGTGCTCCACCGTGCCCTGTCGCACGCCTGGCGACCAGATCCCATCGCGCCGTTGGCGATGACCGCGGTGCGTCCGCTCGTCGCCGATCGGATCGACGGCCTGGCCGAAGGAGACGGGTTCGAGCTGTTCGCGGACTTCGCCCGGTTGCTGCCGATCGCGGTCATCGCTCGAGTCCTGGGTCTGCCGGACGCCGACGCGGAGACGCTCGACCGGGCCAAGGGCTGGATGGAGGCCGTGCTCGCCTGGCGCCACTCCTACGGCGAGGACCCGGAGGCAAGAGCCGCGGCGGCCGAGGCGACACGCCTCCTGGAGCCGGCTCTCATCGACACGGTGCGAGATCGACGCGACCGACCACGCGACGACGCCATCAGCTTCCTGTGGGCGAAGGGGCGCGAGGTGGCCGCCGACTGGGGTGAGCAGGACGTGCTCGACAACGCGAAGTTCCTGTTCGAGGGCGGGTCGGAGACGACGGCGTTCCTCGTCTGCAACGCTGCGTATCGGTTGCTCGAGCTGCCGGCCCGCGAGCGACTCGCCACGGTCGGCGACGCGGCAGCGCTGGGCCGCTTCATCGAAGAGGTCCTGCGGCATTCGACAGTCGTGCACCTGCGGGCGCGACGGGCGACGATCAGTCTCGAGCTGGACGGCGCGTCGATCGGGGCCGGCGAACGAGTCATCGCAATCAACGCAGCGGCCAACCGTGATCCAACGCACTGGCAACGACCCGCCGATTTCGACCCAGCGCGGCCACGGCTCTTCGCTCACCTCGCCTTCAACGTGGGGCCGAGGCACTGCGTCGGGGCACACCTGGCGCGAATGGAGGCAGCCGAGGCGATCGGCGCGTTGTGGCGGGTGTTTCCCGACCTGGACCGAGCACGTAACGCGCCTGATGCCGGGATGATCGGCTTCGTCTCGCGAGCGTGGCGACCCATTCATCTCGCGCACGCGTCGGTCGCGACTGCGCTGGCACGGTCGCGGATCTGACCCGATCGGCCGTCAGCCGGTGACGCGCTCCCAGGTCACCCGCTGGATCCGGGACGCGCCACCGATCGTCACAGAGGGCGATGTCAGGATGAGGACCCGGTCGTCATCGTCGAGCTCCCAACGCCGACGTTGGACCGTTCCAACCCAGTTGGGAAACAGGCTCATCTCGACGCGGTGGTGCACGACATTGCCCTCCACCTCGAACGGGCCGCCGTAGGCGACGAACGACGCGAAGGCCTCGGCCCGCTCCGCTTGCGTCCCGCCGGTCATGTCTTCCGACGCAAGATGAGACCGATTGGCTCGTGCCATCAACGCAAGCATGGTCCCGTCATTCGAATACACGAGCAATCCTTCGGGGGCATCGCCCATCGGTGCGGCCTCCAAGCCGTCCTCAGCGATCGCGATCCAACCTCGAAGGCGCCACGAGCCCACGAGCCGCCGCTCATCTGGGTTCGGGGCAGCCTGCATCATGTCACCGTCCGTCACCCGATGACACCAGAGGTTGGCGCGCCGGCCGACGGCACGGGTGCGTCCTGCCGGAGCAGACCCTCGTCCTTGAGCTCGGCCCAGAGATCGGCCGGGATGGCCGTGCGAAACCATTCCACGTTCCGAGCCTGCTGGGCAGGGCTGGATGCACCGGGGATCACCGATGCCACCGCCGGGTGGCCAAGCGGGAACTGGAGTGCTGCCGCCGCGAGCGCCACGCCATGCCGGTGGCAGACCGCGGCGATGAGGCGCGTCTTCTCCACCACCGCAGCGGGCGGATCGGCATATGCATAGCGGCCCCCAGGCACCGGACCCTTGGCCAGGATGCCCGACGCGAGCACGGCGCCGATGACGAAGCCGATGCCACGTTCGACACACCGCGGGAACTCCTCGTCGAGCACGTCCTGGTCGAGCAGGGTATAGGGCATCGCGACGAGGAACGCGTCGATCTGCCCGATCTCGAGAAACCTGGGAATCAGCTCGAGATCATTGATCCCCGCGCCGAACCCGCCGATCTGCCCGCTGGAGCGAAGCTCCTCGAGGGCGCGCCAGCCGGAGCTCGTGAGATCGCGCATGTGCGACTCGATCGTCGGCGGATCAAAGTAGAGGTGGTCGAGGTCGTGGATCCAGGCGATGTCGAACCGGGTAATCCCGAGGCGCAGCCGGCTCTGCTCGACGGAACGCATGATCCCGTCGTATGTGTAATCGAAGACCACCACATTGGGCGATCCACCGAGCCACGGTGACCCATCAAAGCCCTCCCTGGAGGCCGGGTGCAGCAAGCGGCCGACCTTCGTGGATAGTGCGTACTCCGCTCGGGGATGGTCGCGCAGCCCGGCGCCGACCCGCAGCTCCGACAGGCCGCGACCGTACCAGGGCGCCGTGTCGAAGTAACGAACACCGGCTTCCCAGGCCGTTGCCAGGGTCGCTGCGGCATCGGTCTCGGGTACGCGTACAAAGAGCTCGCCGATCGACGCGCCCCCGAACCCGAGCGCAGTGACCTCGACGTTCGTCCGGCCCACCCGCCGTCGAGCGATCACTTCCGCCAAGGCTGCGTCTCCCCGGGCTCGCCCCACGAAGGGATCGGCGGCTGCAGCGGATCTTCGACCCAACAGAATCGCCCGTTCACGCCAGCACCCTCGTCGCTCGTGAGACGGAGCACCAGGTCGATCGCCTTTTGCGGCGGATCGCCACCGGTCTCCTCGACCCAGGTCGCCCACTGCCGGTAGGGCTCGGCCTCGGGACCCATCACGGCGCAGCGATCGCGGATGCTTTTCCACATGTCGGTCTTGACGTCCCCGGGATGAATGACGTTCGCGGTTACGCCGGTTCCCTCGATCTCGGCGGCCAAGTGCCGGGTGAGCTGGTTGAGCGCGACTTTTGACGTGCCATAGGCGCTGTTGAGTGGCCCGGGCGGGTGGAGCGATGCCGCGGACGTGATGTTCACGATCCGTCCCCAACCCGCGTCGAGCATCCCGCCGATAAAGGCGCGGATGGTCAGATATGGCGCGATCGCGTCGATTTTCACGGTTTCCACCCAGGCCGCCGGATCGCTGTCTTTGAT
>JBKKCW010000084.1:0-8903 GCA_046712485.1 Candidatus Limnocylindrales bacterium | reverse complement strand
AAAGCGTTGTGGCGGACCCGACCGGATTCGAACCGGCGATCTCCAGCGTGACAGGCTGGCATGTTGGGCCGCTACACCACGGGTCCAGTTGTGGCGATGGCGGAGCATACCAGAGGCTTTCAGCCTTGTCGCCCGCCAAGCCGTAGCCGCCGTAAGCCTCCAACGCCTGCGACGGAAACGACCCTCCCCGCGTGATGCTGCTCAAATGCATCAGCCAGGCACGACGACCGCGGTCGATGCATTCGAGTTGCATCTGGGAGCGGATCCTGCATCGCCAGCGCGACCGCGTTGACCGGGCGACCGACGGGCACGCCCAAGCGGGGCCGCCACAACGCTCGCCCTATACTCCCCACCCATGCCATTGATCGATCTGCGCAGCGACACGGTCACCAAGCCGACTCCGGCCATGCGGCGCGCAATGGCCGAGGCGGAGGTCGGGGACGACGTCTTTGGCGACGATCCCACGGTCAATGCCCTCGAAGAACGGGCAGCCGAGCTGCTGGGCAAGCAAGCCGGCCTGTTCGTCGCCTCGGGCACCATGGGCAACCTCGTGGCGCAGCTGGCGCACATGCAGCGTGGCCAGGAGACGATCGCCGGTTGCGAGCATCACCTCGTCATCGATGAGGCCGCCGGTCACGCCGTGATCGTGGGCACGAGCATCCGATCGCTGGAGGATCGGCCGGACGGCACGATGGATCCGGTCGAGATCGATGCCGCCTTTCGCGACCCGAGCGATCCGCACGAGCCGATCAGCGGACTGGTGTCCATCGAGAACACCCACGCCCACTCGATGGGTCAGCCCCTCTCACCCGACTACACCCGCGAGGTTGCCGACATCGCACGATCGCACCGTGTTCCGCTGCATATCGACGGCGCCCGCTTCTGGAATGCGGTCGTCGCGCTCGGCGTGCGCCCAACCGACCTCGCGGGGCCGGCCGACACCGTCACCTTCTGCCTCTCGAAGGCGCTCGCCTGCCCGGTCGGTTCGGTCCTTGTCGGATCGCGCGAGGTCATCTGGCGAGCGCGTCGCGCTCGAAAGCTTGTCGGTGGCGGAATGCGACAGGCCGGGATCCTGGCCGCGGCCGGGCTGGTGGCACTCTCGGACGGGCCCGACGGCACGATCGAGCGCCTGGCCGACGATCACGCCAATGCCCGCCGGCTCGCGGTTGCCCTGAGCGACATGGACGGGATCGTCGCGGCAGGCGGGACGGCACAACCGGGATCGGGACCGCTGGACCCGGGCCGCGTCCGAACCAACTTCGTCCTGTTCAAGGTCGAGCGCGACAGGGCGGCCTTCCTCGACGCTCTGCGAGCGCGCGGCGTCGTGATGGTGGAATATCCGCACGGGCAGGTTCGCGCCGTGACGCATCACGACGTCTCCGCCGACGACATCGAAACGACAATCGCGGCCACGCGAGCGGCCCTCGCCCAGACGAGCCCGCGATCGGTTCCGTCCGGCCCACTCGTCGCCACCGCCTGACGCTCGGCCGAAAGGCCGGATCACCATACGCGTCGCTCGACGCGACGCGCCCTGAGGAGCCCATCGCATGACCGACCCGCGCGCCCCGCGACCGCTTCCACGGCCAACTCCGGCGCACGAACCCGGCCCACTCGACGAGCGGTTCTACGACCTCGTCGAGGAACGCTTCGCACGGCTCGTCCGTGACAACCCTGTCCTCGGCACCGCATTGGGTCTCCACCGCGACGATGACCTCCTGGGTGACGGCAGCCGCGAGCAGGTCCTCGCCGAGCTTGCCGACGAGCGCACGCACCTGACGGAGATCGAAGCGCTGGATCCGGCCGATCTGTCGGCCGACGTCCGCTTCGAGCGCGACCTCGAGATCCACAACCTGCGCCGAGCGATCTTCGACACGGACGAGCTCCGGATCTGGGAGCGCCGCTCGCTTGCGCTCGACACCGTTGGCGATGGGCTGTTCCTGCTCTTCGCGCGCGACCATGCGCCGCTGGCGGAGCGGCTCGCGGCCATTGCCGGTCGGCTCGAGGCGGTGGCCACGTTCCTCGAGGAAGCAAAGACCCGGGCGGTCGTGCCCCAGGTCCGACGCTGGCAACAGATCGAGATCGATACCGCCGCCGACCTGCCGGTGTTCTTCGACGAGCTCGTGGCTGCCGGCGCCGGGGTCCTCGACGCGACCACGGGGCGGCGATTGGAGCGAGCCGCCGGGGCCGCAAAGGTCGCCGTCGAGCTCTACGGCACGTGGCTGGAGGGAACGCTGGCCGGCGGTCGGGACGAGTGGGCGATCGGTCGTGAACGGCACGATGCGATGGTTGGGCTTCGCGGGTTCGACGGTCTGGACACGGACGCCATCCTCGCCCTGGGCTGGGAACGGCTGGGCGAGGAGCGAGCCGCACGCGCGACCGCAGCGCGCGAGATCGATCCGGACGCGGATGAAGCCGCCGTGATCGACCGGGTCAAGACCGATCATCCCGTCGGCTTCGATGCCGCACTCGATGGCTATCGGGGGGCCATGTTCCGGGCGCGGGCGCATCTGATCGAGCGAGATCTCGTGACCGTCCCGGATGACGAGCGGATCGACGTCATCGCGACACCGGAATACCTGCGCAAGGTCCTGCCGTTTGCCGCCTACTTCGAGCCCGCCGCGTTCGATCCCGATCCCAAGGGCATCTACGTGGTCACGCCCTCGGTCGACGGCGACCCCGCCGCGATGCGCGAGCACAACTTCGCCTCGATCAGCAACACCAGCATCCACGAGGCCTACCCGGGTCACCACCTCCAGCTCGACACCGCCCGCCGGCACCCGTCGCTCACGAGGCTCCTGACCGACGCACCCGAGTTCGTCGAGGGTTGGGGGATGTATTCGGAGCTGATGATGCGCGAGCAGGGCTTTGATGCCGACCCCGGCTACCGCCTGATCATGCACACCGACGCGATCTGGCGGGCCTGCCGGATCATCCTCGACGTGCGGATGCACCGGGGAGAGATCGGTGTCGACGAGGCGACCGACTTCCTGGTGGAGCAGACCAGCTTCGAGCGGCCGAACGCCCATGCCGAGGTCCAGTGGTACACCTACCGGCCGACGTACCCGCTCTCCTACCTGCTCGGCCGCACGCTCCTGCTCGGGCTTCGGGCCGACGAGCAGCGGCGACTGGGCGATCGGTTCAGCCTCAAGGCCTTTCACGACACGCTGCTGCGCAACGGATCGCTGCCGATCAGCTTTCATCGCCGGCTCCTCGCGGCGCAGGCCGCGGCGGCCCGGCCGGCCTGACAGCGTCGTGCAGGTGATCCCGGCGATCGACCTCGAGGGCGGCCGCTCGAGGCTCGTCTACTGGCCGGGCGCTGCGGCGGGGACAGGCGCACCGACCGATCGACCGGAACGGATCGCCGAACGATTCGTGGCGCTCGGCGCCAAGCTCATCCACGTCGTCGATTTCGACGGCGCCCGGGCGGGCAGTCCGGGCAACCTCGAAGCCGTCGGGTCGATCGCGTCGCGGATCGCCGTGCCATTGCAGGTTGCCGGTGGCGTCGACTCGGCCGCTGCGATCCGCCTCGCATTCGCGGCGGGGGCCACCCGCGTCGTGCTCACCACGGCCATCGCCGACAGCCCGGACGAGCTGCGGGCGTGCCTTGCCGTGGCCGGTGACTGGCTTGCCGTCGGGCTCGACCCGAGACCTGATCGGCTGGCTGCCTTTCCGTGGCGGCGGACGGCGCCTCCCACCGTGGACAGCCTGGTCGGCGAGCTCGTCGGGGCGGGCGTGGCCCGGTTCGTCCTGAGCCATGGCGGGGCGGCGCCGGACCTCGACCGGACCCGCGACCTCGTTCGGACGTACGATGCCGAGATCCTGGTGGCCGGTGGGGTGAGCGACCTCGACGGCCTCCGCCGCCTGCGCGATACCGGCGTTCGCGGTGTCATCCTCGGAGAGGCCCTGTTCTCCGGGACCATTGAATACGTAGCAGCCCTGGAGGCCGCCGCATGATCCCAGCCATCCCACGCGTAGCGATCGCACCGATCGCAAGCATGGCCCTGCTCGCCTTGGGCGCGGCGCTCGTCGTCGCCGCCTGCTCCGTCGCGGGCGGCACGCCGACGGCACCAACCGCGCCTTCCGAGGCGGCGGGCGCCTGCCCGACGAGCCAGCCGGAGGCACTACCTGCCGGTGAGACCCGGACCGTCACGATCGAGACCGACAAGGGCCCGATCGCGATCGCCATTGAGGCCGACCTGTCCCCAATCGCTGCAGCGAACTTCGTGGCGCTCGCCGAGTGTGGTTACTACGACGGCGTGGTCTTCCATCGCGTGGTGCCCGGGTTCGTGATCCAGGGTGGTGACGGCGAGTTTGGCCACGCCCCGGTCGACCCGAACCGGGCGGGCACGGGTGGCCCTGGCTACGAGATCCAGGACGAACCGGTGACCGCCACGTACGGCCGCGGCGTGGTGGCCATGGCGAGAACCTCGCAACCGAATTCGGTGGGGTCCCAGTTCTTCATCGTCCTCGATGACGCCGCCAGGACCGCCCTCGCGTCGGCGAATACCTACCAGATCATCGGACGCGTCGCATCCGGGATGGACGCGGTGGATGCGATCGCCGCAGCAGCAGATGCCGAAGCCCCCTCGAGCCCAGTCGTGATGACCAAGGTCACCGTCAGCACCCCGTAGTCACCATGCCACATGTCGCACCAGGAGTCGCCAGATGACCCGCGCCACCATCGCCACCGAGCTCGGCGAGATCGAGATCGAGCTCTTCGATCAGCTCGCCCCCAAGGCCGCCGGCAACTTCGTCGACCTCGCCCGCAAGGGGTTCTACGACGGCGTCGTATTCCATCGGGTCATCCCGGGCTTCGTCGCCCAGACCGGTGATGGTCAGTACGGCAAGAAGGCGTCGCTCGAACGTGGCCGGGTCGGGACCGGTGGCCCGGGCTACAAGTTCGAAGACGAGAAGGTCGAGGGAGACTACGTCAGAGGGTCGCTGGCGATGGCCAATGCCGGCCCGAACACCAACGGCAGCCAGTTCTTCATCTGCCACCAGGACCTGACGGGCAAGCTGCCCAAGAACTACACGCTGTTCGGCCAGGTCACGCGTGGCATGGACATCGTGGACAAGATCGTGACCGCGCCGCGCGACAGCCGCGACCTCCCAGCCGATCCCGTGGCGATGACATCGGTGACCGTCCACGAGGATGAAGGTTAAGGAATTTACACACTAAGCCGTGCCAAAACCCTTGGAAAACGGCCCCCGGTCAGGTAGGATATTCCTGCTGCTCAAACAGCCACGCTGCCCCAGCGACAAGGTCATGGGTAGGTAGGGTCAGGGTAGTCGGTGCAGCCGACGTGATAGATGCTCTTGACGCGCGGCAGAAGTGTTCGCCTCGGCGGGCACCTATACCGGGACAGCATCGAAGCGGCTCCTTCGGGAGCCGCTTCGGCATTTCCGGGGCTGCAACGCCCTTGTAACGCGGCGCCTCACGTCAACAGCACGTACGGGACGCCGGGTCTGCCATTATCTGTGGGCGTCGTTCGATCCTAAAAGCTTCGGACGGCGCGTTTTCATGCCTGGAGCCCGGCAGATGAGACCGCCCGCAGGGTACGGTGAGCGGCATGAACAGTATGTCGATCAGGCCCGCGTACGCCGAGTGGCCGAAGTTCAACCGCCGCCTCCGCGCCGTCGTCGGCGCAATGACCGCCGATCAGCTGTCGATCCAGCCGTCACCCGACCGCTGGCCGCTCTGGGCGACCGTCGGCCACCTTGCATGCCAACGCGTGTTCTGGCTCTGCGACTTCGCCGGCGAGCCAGGCGCGGAGACGACACCGTTCACGAATGCTGGCTACGACTGTCCAGGAGATGACGACCTCACGCATGTCCTCAGTGCCGACGCACTAGTCTTCGCGCTGGACACGACGTTCCGGATCATCGATAACTGCCTGGACGGCTGGACCCTTGACATGCTTGATGAGGACATCCGCCGCGACTGGGACACCCCGCGGATCCACCGCCGGGGGGCGGTCCTCCAGCGCGTGTTCGCCCACGACGTGTGGCATTCCGCCGAGCTGAACGAGACACTCGCCGGGCAGGGCTTCGGGCAGATCGACTTCTGGGAGTGATGCGGGTCGCCCGCGATGAGCGGCCGAGGCTGTAGGGGCGGTCGGCTACGCTCCACGCGATGCCGCCTCCAACAACGCCTCCGACACTGACCGCACGCGCCCTCAACCGGGCAACGCTGGCGCGCCAGCTGCTGCTCGCGCGACATCGGATGAGTGTCGCGGACACGCTCGAGCACCTGGTCGGCATGCAGGCGCAGCTCCCCAACGCGCCATACGTCGCGCTGTGGTCACGCCTCGAAGGGTTCCGGCCGGACGAGCTCGGAGCGCTCATCGCCGAGCGGCGTGCGGTCCGCATCTCGCTGATGCGCGCGACGATCCACCTGGTCACGGCCCGCGACGCGCTTGCGCTGCGCCCGGCCGTCCAGGCGGCGCTCGAACGCGACGTCTACCCGAACAGCACGTTCGGTCGGCACAGGCTCGAAGGCCTCGACATGGACGCCTTGCTTGCCGCCGGCCGGGAGCTCGTGACCGACCGGCCATTGACCAACGCGCAGTTGCGGGATGCGCTCGCACCGCGCTGGCCCGACCGTGATCCGGCGGCGCTCGCCTATGCCGTGCGCGGTCTCCTGCCCATGGTTCATGTGCCGCCGCGAGGGATCTGGCGACGCAGCGGCCCGATCGCTCTGACCACCGTGGAGGCATGGCTTGGTCAGCCGGTCAATCCCGTCGCGGATCTCGATTCGCTCGTGCTTCGGTACCTCGCGGGGTACGGTCCCTCGAGCGTCGCCGACGCCCAGGCATGGTCGCGCGTGACCGGCCTGCGCGAGATCTTCGATCGGCTTCGGACGCGGCTCGTCGCCTTCCATGACGAGGCCGGGCGCGAGCTGTTCGATCTACCGGATGCGCCGCGACCCGACCCCGACACGCCGGCGCCGCCGCGGTTCCTCCCCGAGTACGACAACGTCCTCCTCGCCCACGCGGACAGGACCCGTTTCGTCGATGACGACGTCCGGCGCCGCATCCAGGCTGAGGGCCTCGCCGTCGGGACCATCCTGGTCGATGGCGTTGCCGGTGGAACCTGGACGTCGGCGAATCAGGGCGGCAGCGCGACCATGACGATCCGCGCCATCGAACCCATGGCCGATCGCGATCGTTCGGCCGTGGCCAACGAGGCGGCGCGGTTGCTGGAGCTTCTTGCACCCGACGCCCCCGCCCGTACTGTCGCCTTCGGCCGGCCGGCCTGACCGCAGCGATTCGCCAGCGCTTTCGGGCGGCTACCTTGGGCAGGCGTGTCGGCGGGCGCGTCCACTACGGCCGGCAAGGAGCAGGCCCACATCGAGCGCCAGCAGGCCGATGCTCGCGCCTGCCACGAGCCAGTCGAGAGCTCCGGCCCGCGAACGCTCGGGAGGCGTCTCGGTCGACGTCGGAGGCTCGTGCCCGAGGTGCTTCGCCAGAAGGTCCCGCTCGATCTGAAGCCGTTCTCGATAGACGGTCTCCCATTCGTCGAAGGGCACCATGAGTCTCGCGATTCGTTCGTCGAGCCCTCGGATGCGGGCAGCCAGGGCCCCGGCCCCCATCGAGCCGGCGTCCTCGGCGGTCGCCAGAGCGCGGATCTCGTCCTCGATCCGCTCGGATTCGGCGCTCGTCGTCAAGTAGGCGGGTGAGCTGGTGAGCTGGGCGGCGATTGCCGCCCGGGCGCGGGCCACAGACTGCCGCGTGCCGGACACCGCGACGTCAGACGGGTAGACAAGGACCTCGACGGTCCGCCCCTTGAGCAGCATCAGCCGGTCCGGAACAAGCCCGCCGAGCGTCTTGCCGGCAACGGTATCGAGGAGTCTCGGCGGGATCGAAAGGATGACCGGGGCAGGTCTCGGTTCGACATCGAGGCCGGCCGCCCGGAGGACGTCGTGAAGGTCGTTGAGGACCTCGTCGTACCCGCCAGGCTTGACGATCACCGGTACGTGGGCATCCTCCCACCGGTTGGCCAGGCTGCGCGCCTTCCTGACAAGCGATGCCAACGCGAGGATCACGATCGTGATGGCAAGGACAAGCGTGAACGGGTAGCCGCGGACGATCCCGCGGATAGGCCCGAGCCCGTGTGGTCGGCGGCCCGGCTCCGTAAGGAACACCGCTGCGGCACCGATCAGCAGCGGGATGACAAGCGCGCTCGCGAGCATCGCAAGACGGACCACGCCCTCATCGATGAAATCGGGCACAGGCACGAAGGCCAGCAAGAACGTGCCGACGTCGGGGAACACCACGCCGACGATGGCGAGCACCCAGACGAGCGAGCCCAGCGCGATGATCAGCAGCACCGATTGCTTGCGGCCTTCGACCTTGCCGAACAGCAGGATCGTCGCCCAGCCGAGGGCGCTGTTGAGGAGCCGCCCGGCAAATCGTCCGAGCATCGCGAACATCGAGCCAACGATGGCCATGGCTACGACGATGGCAGCGTGAGAGGAACGCAGCTGTCCGCGCTGCCTGCGTCCGTGTTGCAGACGCGAATCAACAGCCGGACGTGCGGCCTACGGGACCGGCCGGTGGAAGATCACGACTCTCCAGAACCAGGTCGAACGCTCGGCCGCGATCGCGAGGCCGTGCTCAGCCGCGATCCGGTCAATCTCGCCGTTCGGGTGGGCGTACGCGCGGTAGGCTCGCCGACGCAGCCTGAAGCCGAGATTCATGAGTCGCACGCTGAGCCGGATCAACCGGCCGTCGCGTGGCAGCACGAGACCGTAGATCCTCCTGGCGCGAGCGGATGACAACCCGGCAAGCGCCTGAGCATCCGGATAGCAACAGAGGACACGGTCGAGGGTTACCACGTCGGCCTGATCGACCTGCGCGGCCACTCGCACGAAATTGCCCTCGACGAAATCGATCCGCTCGAGG